>JBJMQK010000367.1:0-13220 GCA_045802735.1 Anaeromyxobacteraceae bacterium
CGGGACGAACCCCGCCACCTCGGCGCTGAACGGCTACGACGTCGTGCAGCTGGCGAGCGGCCCGGACGGCCGGCTCCACCCCGAGGCGGTCGCGGCGGCGATGGACGAGGACGTCGCCGCGATCATGATCACGAACCCCAACACGCTCGGCATCTTCGAGACGCACATCGCCGAGATCGCGCGCATCGTGCACGCGAAGGGCGGGCTCGTGTACGGCGACGGCGCGAACCTGAACGCGCTGCTCGGCGTGGCGCGGCCGGGCGACATGGGCTTCGACGTCATGCAGTTCAACCTGCACAAGACGTTCGCGACGCCCCACGGCGGCGGCGGCCCCGGCTCCGGCCCGGTCGCGGTCTCGAAGGACCTCGTGCCATTCCTGCCCATGCCGCTCGTGGTGAAGGAGGGCGAGCGCTACCGCCTCGTCACCGAGCGCAAGGAGCGGCCGCAGACCATCGGCAAGCTGCGCGAGTTCCACGGCAACTTCGGGATGTTCGTGCGCGCGCTGGCGCTCATCCGCGAGTGGGGCCCGGAGGGCGTGAAGGCGACCGCCCAGCTCGCCGTGCTGAACGCGAACTACGTCCGCGCCAAGCTCGAGGACGTCTACCACCTGCCCTACGAGACCGACTCGCTGCACGAGGTCGTGTTCACCGATCGTAACCTCAAGCCGACCGGCGTCACCACGATGGACGTCGCGAAGCGGCTCATCGATCACGGCTTCCACCCGCCGACGGTCTACTTCCCGCTCGTCGTCCAGGGCGCGCTCATGATCGAGCCCACCGAGACGGAGTCGAAGGAGACCCTCGACCGCTTCATCGACGGCATGCGCGCCGTCGCCGAGCAGGCGAAGGCCGACCCCGACGCGCTCAAGGCCTCGCCGGCGAAGCCGGTGCGGGCGCGCCTCGACGAGACGCGCGCCGCGCGGAAGCCGGTGCTGCGCTGGAAGCCGGCGGCCAAGGCGGAGTGATGCACCGACCCGTTCACCCTGAGCGTAGGCCCGCGCAGCGGGCCGGAGTCGAAGGGTCACCCTGAGCGTAGGCCGGCGCAGCCGGCCGGAGTCGAAGGGTACGCTTCATGGACGCGTTCGTCCTCCACGCGCTCGACCTCCTCGCGCCGCTCGGCGCGGTGCGGGCGCGCGCGATGATGGGCGGCCACATCCTCTACTGCGCCGAGATCCCGGTCGGGCTCGTGTACGACGAGCGGCTCTACCTCAAGACCGACGCCGAGACGAAGGAGGTCTTCGCCGCTGCGGGGTGCGAGCCGTTCACCTACGCGATGCGCGGCCGGACGACGGAGATGAGCTACTGGACCGCGCCCGACGCGGCGCTCGACGACGCCGAGTCGATGCGGCCGTGGGCGGAGCGGGCGCTGGAGGCGGCGCTCAGGGCCAGGGAGAAGAAGGCGCGTGGGCGCGCGCGGGCGCCCTTCGACTCATGGCGGCGCAAGGTTCAATTGAGCCCCGGCGGCGCTCCCGCCGCCATGACTGAGATCCGGCGCCTGGCGGCGCCTCACTCCGGGGGGCGAAACTCTCCCCCCGAGCCCCCCCATCGCGAGGGTCATCTCAAGAAGAAGTCGAAGTCGCGGTCGAAGTCGCGCTAAGCCGCCTCGGCGATCTCCGCTTCGTCGGCGTCGGCCTTCCCCTTCCCAGGCACGAACCTCCGCGCCATCATCGCGAGCCCCACCGCCATGCAGATCGCCCCCGCGAGCGCGATCGGGTTCCCCGGCGTCGAGCGCGCGCGGAGGAGCACCGCCGGCGCCTCGCGCACGCTCTCCAGCCGGAGCGGCCGCCCGTCGGCGAGCGGCACGTCCACGCCGGGTGAGAGCCAGAGCTGGCGCCCGCCGACGGCGACGCGCGCCATCGCCTCCGCGCGGAGCTGGCCGGGCGCCGC
Source organism: Anaeromyxobacteraceae bacterium (assembly GCA_045802735.1). GTDB lineage: Bacteria > Myxococcota > Myxococcia > Myxococcales > Anaeromyxobacteraceae > Anaeromyxobacter_A. The sequence goes on from JBJMQK010000367.1 coordinate 1,887, forward strand.
GAGCGTCAGCGCCTCGAGGCGGACGCCGCCGGCCTCGCAGGCGTCGCCCTCGACCGCGGCGCAGGGGGCGCCCGCCACGGTCAGCTCGGCGACGCGCGCGCGGCCGACGTCGCCGAGGAGGTGCAGCTCCGTCGCGAGCGGCGTCGCCAGCGGGATGTTGTAGCCGACCTCTGCGCGCTCGACCCGGCCGCCCGCGTCCCGGACCTCCAGCTCGACGCGCGCCGACTTCGGCATCCCGCCGGGCAGCGTCTCGACCGCGACGCCGAGGAGTCGCGCCTCCCGGCCCTCCGCGAGCGGCTGCCACCCGCCGCCCGCCGCCATCACGACGGTGCCGCGATCGGCGCCCCAGAGCCCGCCCACGCCGTGCGCGAGGAGCGCCAGCAGGAAGCCGACGTGGATGACGGCCGGCCCGTAGGCCGCGGGCGCGCGCACGCCGGCGCGGAGCTTCCGCGCGACCGCGTGCCAGGTCCCGAGGAGCGTGTTCACGGCGTAGAGCGCGAGCACCGGGACGAGGAGGTACATCCAGGCGTGCGCGGCCGCGGGGCGCTCGAAGAACGGGCGCAGGTCGTCCATGCCGATGCCGGCCGAGGCGCCGTCGCGCGTGCGATCGAGGACGAACGACCCCGCGGCGAGGAGGACGACCGTCGCGCCGCCGCAGAGGACCCCGAGGCCCTGCGAGCGGAGCAGCTCCAGCGCGCGCCCTCGGTCATGGCGGCGACCGGTTGCGTCGTCGTTTCGATCCGGCTCCGCCCCGCCATGACCGAGTTCCGGCGCCTTCGGCGCCTCACTTGCGGGGGGAGTAACTCTCCCCCCGCAAACACCCCCCATCACAGGCGCTCGTCGCAACTGATCACTGTCATCAGAACGCATGCGAGGACCTCCCGTAGAGGAGCGAGGTCCCCACGAACGCGACCAGGACGAAGAGGAAGCCCGCCGCGGCGAGCGCGGGCCGCAGCCAGGCGCGCCCCTGGAGCGACGGGGCGTACTTCACGTGCAGGAACGTCGCGTAGTGGAACCACAGGATCGCCGACCAGATGACCTTGGGGTCCCACACGAAGTACGCGCCCCAGGCGACGACGCCCCAGAGGCCACCGAAGATCATCGAGAGCGACCACAGCCCGAACCCCCAGAGCGCGAGCCGGTCGATGCGGGCGAGCCAGGCGCCGTCGCGCGTGACCGCCCACGCCAGCGCTCCTGCCGCCGCGGCCGCCCACGCGCCGTAGGCGAGGAACGAGAGCGGGACGTGCAGCGGGTACCACAGCGTGCGCATGAGCGGCGGCGGGAAGGCGAGGTCGAGGCGCGAGGAGAGAGCCGCCGCCATGACCGCGACCCCGACCCCGAGGAGCGGCACGAGAAAGAGCCGCACCGCGTACCAGGCGACGAGCGCGACCAGCGCGACGCCGAGCGCGGCCGTCGAGAAGGCCTCGCCCTTGTTCGTGAGCGGGAAGAAGCCGATGGCGACCCCGCGGCCGATCATCGACGCGACGTGGGCCAGGGCGCCCGCGGCGAGGACCGGGCGCGCGACCGCGGGGCGCACGGCGGCGAGGACGAGCGCGAGCGCGTAGGCCGCGCCGGCGGCGAAGAGGAGCGCGATCACCGCGGGGTGGCGCGCCGCGAGGAGCTCGGGGACGACGGGAGGCATCGGGGCGCGGAGCATAGCGCGCCGCGCGGCGGGCGCGCGAGCGGACGAGCGGCGAGCAGGGGCCCGCCTGGCCGACCCGCCGTCAGTGGTTCGTGGGCGTCGCGCCGCGGAAGATGTGCAGCCCGCTCCCGACCTGGACGTAGAAGCCGAAGGAGAACAGGATCTCGCCGTGGCCATCGGCGAGCCCGCGCGGCGGGTTCACGAACGGCTGCGCCTTGCGGAAGGCCTCGAGCGCGACGCGGTCGAGGAAGTCGACGCCGCTGCTCTTCTCGACCGAGACGTCCTTCAGCGCGCCCGAGTCGTCGAGGCGCACCGCGACGAGCGTGATCCGGTCCTTGTACGCGAAGCGGTCACCGGTCGGGTCGCGCGCCTGGAGCGCGCTCATCGGGTCCCAGTTGTTCGCGACCGCCTGCTTGATGCGGTTGAAGTAGCTCGCGTACTTGAACTCGCGCGTGTTGAGGTAGGTGCCCTCGCCCTCCTCGACGCCGTCGAGGTGGTCCGGCGCCGGACCGCCGGCGAGCCTGTCGTAGGCCGCGGCGCTCGGGTGGAGCGAGAGGTTCGTCCGCGGGCCCGGCTTTCCCGGCGCACCGTCGGGCGCCGCCGACTGGTCGCCCGTCGGCGCCCCGAGCGCCTCGGCACCGGGCTGCGCCTCCGGCGCGCCGCCCACCCGCGGACCGCGGAGCCGCAGCTCCCCGTCGCGCGACGGAGCGAGGGCGAGGCGCTCTCCGCGCTCACCCGGCACGGTCGCCCTGGTCGAGCCGACGCGCTCGCCGCCCTTCTTCGTCGCGGGAGCGCCGCGACCGGCCTCACCCGCGGCGACCTGCGGCTCGGGCTCGCGCGGCGGGGGCGGCGCCGTCTTCGGGTCCGTCGGGACGGGCGCCGTGTTCGCGTACCCCGCCCTGGCGTGCTTCGAGCGCGTCTCCTTCTCGACGCGGTTGTCCCGGTCGGACAGGAACCGGCTGTCGGGCGGCGGCCGGTTGTCCTTCGAGGGGGCGACGTCCACGATCTGGCCGTTCATCGTGCGCGGCGGCGGCGGCGGCTCGGGGGCGGCGGCGAGCGGCGGCCTCGCGTCGAGCGGGCGCGACGGGCGCACCCCGGGAGCGCGGCGGTTTGCGTCCCACTCGGACGCCGACAGCGGGGCGAGCGAGATGTCGCGGCGCTGCTCCGCGGCGGGGGCGTGGAAGCCCACCCGGACCTCGCGCAGCACGAGCGCGTTCACGAGGAGCGACAGCGCCACGGCCAGCGCCGCGCGCGCCCACGGCCGGGTGCGCCTGCGCCTGCGCCTGAGGCTGGGTCCGAGGTACGTCACGCCGCTCTCGATTGTAACAGCCGGGGCCGGCGGCGACTGCCCGGCGCCTCCTCGCAGCGCGTCGGGACTTCGCGGGTGCTCGTTTGACCGCCGCCTCGCCAGGGGCTAAGAACGCGCCGCCGCGATGGAGATCCCGCAGAGAAGCGACGTCATGGCGGGCTCGCCGACCCCGGAGGGCAGCCCTGCGCGGGAGCCGCGGCGCTGGCGGCGGCGCGCCGCCGTCCTCGCGCTCCTGGCGCTCCTCGCCGCGGTCGCCCCGCTCCTCGGGCGGCCGTACGCCGCTCGCCTGCGCGAGAGCTTTCGCCAGGTCATCGAGCGGGCGCTGGTGGAGCGCATCCCGCGCGCGCGGCTCGAGGGCGGAGTGCACCTCGACGCGCGTTACAGGGTCGTCGCCGGACCGATCGTCGTCCCGGCCCGGCGCGCCGGCGCCCCGCCGATCGCGCGCATCGAGCGCGTCTCCGTGCGGCCGCGCTTCGGCGCGCTGCTGCGCGGCCGCCTCGAGCCAAGTCTCGTCGCGCTCGAGGGGGTGCACCTCGAGCCGGGGCCCGGGCTCGCGGAGCTGGCCGCGCTGGTGGACGAGATCCCGCGGCGCGGACCCGCGGCGCGCGCTGCGGCCGTCCCGCTCGCTTCCCCTCCCGTCATCGCCTTCAGCGGCGTCACCGCCGCGCTGCCGCGCCCCGGTGCCGCGCCGCTCGTCGTCGGGCCCTACGCGGGCGCGGTGACGCTGGCGCGCGCTGCCGACGGCGCTCCGTCGGGCGCATGGCGCGTGAAGCTCCCCGGCGGCGGGACGGTGGAGGGCGCCGCCCGGGACGGCGGGGCGGGCACGTTCCCGTTCACGATCCGCGTCGCCGGCGCGTGGCTCCGCTCGCGCCGCCTCGCAGCCGGGCCGGTCGGGCCGCTGGCGGGCGCGGCATCGGGCGTCGTGCGCTGGGACCGCGCCGCCCGCCGGGTGGCGCTCGAGGACGGCCGCGTGATCCTCGGCGAGCATGCGAGCGTCGGCGTGCGCGGCGCGATCGACCTGCGCGGCGAGGGCAGCTTCGAGGCGGCGCTCGAGGGATCGGACCTCGACTGGGGCGCGCTCGTCGCGGCGCTGCCCGCCGCGCTGCGCCCGCCTCCCGAGGCGCCCTCCGTCACCGGGACCGTGAGCGCCCGGCTCACGGTCTCGGGCCCGCCGCGCCGCCCCACCGCGTGGCGCCTCGACGGCGACCTCGATGTCTCGCGCCTCCGCGCGGCACCGGGAGGTCCGCGGCTGGACAGGCCGTTCGTGTACCGCGCCGCGCTCCCCGGCGGCGGCGTGCGCGAGCTCGACGTCGGCCCCCGCAACCCGGCGTTCGTCCCGCTCGCCGAGGTGCCGCGACACCTCGTCCGCGCGGTGACGACGAGCGAGGACGCCGGCTTCTTCGGCCACCACGGCTTCGACCTCGACGAGATCCGCGACGCGCTCGCGCACGGAAACGGCGCCGCACGCCTCCGCGGCGCGTCGACCATCTCGCAGCAGGTCGCGAAGAACCTCTACCTCTCGCCGGAGCGGACCCTCGCACGCAAGGTCCGCGAGGCGCTCGCCACGGTCGCGCTCGAGACGTGCGTGGGGAAGCGGCGCTTGCTCGAGATCTACCTGAACATCGCCGAGTGGGGCGACGGCGTGTTCGGCCTCGGCGAGGCGGCCCGGCACTGGTTCGGGAAGGACGTGCGCGCGCTCTCGCCGAAGGAGGCAGCCTTCCTCGCGAGCGTGATCCCGAACCCCGTGCGCTACGAGATGTACCGCCGCCGCGGCGCGCTCACGCCGGCCTGGGAGGAGCGCGTCCACGATCTCCTGGCGAAGCTCCACGCGGCGGAGGTCCTGACGGACGAGGAGCTGCTGGAGGCGTGGGACGCCCCGCTCGCGTTCGCGCGCGGCTCGTGAGGCGCTCGGCGCCGACGGAGAGCGCCCAGGTCACCGCCGCCATCGCCGCGACCCCGGCGAGCACCGTCGGCAGCGACAGCGCGCGGTGGAGACGGCCGGTGAGGTGGCCGTAGGTGAGCTCGACCGACGCGACGTAGCCGAGGAGCGAGTGCCGCCCGAGCGTGCGGAGCCACGCGGCGCGCCCTTGCGCGGAGGCCGGAACGAGCTGGAGCGCCCCCGTCGCCGCCACGACGAGGCCGAGGCGCATGGCGAGCCACGCCGGGGAGGTGTGCCAGAAGTCCTGGTGCGCGTAGACGGCCGGGAGCCGGTCGGCGGCGGCGCCGAGCGCGACGAGCGCCGCGCCCAGGCCGACGAGGAGCCCGGGGCGATCCCGCTCGGCGACGAGGGCGCCGACGGCGCTCCCGCCGAAGACGAACGCCGCCCAGCCGAAGAGCGAGAAGTTCGCGCGCGCGCCGGTCGCGTAGGCGTAGTCGAGGAGGCGGCTCGCCGGGTGATCCCAGGCGGCGACGACCGGCGTCGCGAGCGCGACGGCCGCGGCGGCGGCCGCGGCGAGCGCCACGCCGAGCCGGCGCGGGACGCCGACCGAGAGCGGGACCGCGAGCGCCAGCGCGACGGCGATGACGTTCAGCACGTCGACGCGCAGGAGGTCGCGCCACCCACCGCTCACGCGGAACATCCCGCCGAGGAGGTACTCGGCGAGCCGGAAGAGATAGGCGACGGCGAGGAGCGAGGCCGCGCGGCGGAGCGCGGTCGCCCGGCGCCTCCAGGCGCTCTCGCCGCGGCGTTCGCGCGCGGCGTCGCCCAGGGCGAGCGACAGGCCCGCGAGGAAGAGGAACGAGGGCGCGGCGAACCCGCCGAGCATCGTGAGCGCGCCGTGCAGCGCGCCGCGTGGCGCCGCCGGCGCGAGCCAGGCGTCGAGCGCGTGCACCTCGACCATGAGCAGCACGGCGAGGCCGCGCTGCCAGTCGATCCAGAGCCTGCGGTGGGGCGACATCGTGGGCGCGCGGTGCGGCGGAGGACGCCAGCGACCGCGCAGCGCTACTTATCGCGGTAGGTGATGCGGCCGCGCGTCAGGTCGTACGGGGAGAGCTCGAGCTTCACCCGGTCGCCGGGGATGATGCGGATGTGGAACTTCTTCATCTTTCCGGACGCGTAGGCGAGGACCGTGGGGCCCTGGTCGACCTTGACGCGGTACATACCGCCGGCGAGCGCCTCCTCGACGGTGCCCTGGACTTCGATGCCGGCTTCCTTCTCACTCATCGTCGAATATCTCTCCCGAAAGGCGAGTGGCCTCGGATGCCGAGGCCGCCCTGGGGACGCGCGCGAATATCCTCGACGCGCACGCACCCGTCAAGCGAGAGTGCGGCCGGGTTTCCCCACCCAGCATTCACGGTCCGAGCGCGGCGACGAGCGCCCGCGCGCGGTCTCCGACGGGTCCCTTCGATGCGGCGAGTACGGCGAGCCGCGCTCTCCCTGCCGGGCGCTCCTCCTCGTCGGCGAGCAACGCCTCGGCGTACGCGAGCTCGACGCGCGGGTCGTCGGGCGCGAGCTCGTGCGCGATCGCCGCGCAGAGGCGCGCCGCGAGCGCGCAGCCGCGGCGCTTCTCGGCAGCGCCGAGGAGCGTCCACGCGGCGTGGTCGTGCGGGTTCGAGACCACGAGCCCTTCGAGGATGTCGCGGGCCAGGTCGACCCTCCCCGCGTCGAGCTCGGCGGCCGCGAAGCGCGCCATCGCCCGCCCCATCTCCTCGGTCATCCCGAGCGCCTCGGCCGGCGTCTCCGGCCGAACTGCTTCGTGCCCGTCGTGCATCGTCGCCCCTAGCGGATGTTGCCGATCGCGTTCATCTGCGCGTCGTGCATGGTCTTGAGGATGTTCGAGACGGTGTTGAAGAGGACGGTCTGCTTCTCGACGAGCTGCTGCAGCTTCATCGCCTCGACCTTCTCGTCGAACACCTCGTCGGTCGCACCCGCGCCCGACGTCGCCGCGCTCGCCGCGTGCGATCCCGAGGTGGAGGTGGAGCGCGACGGCGTGCTCGCCGCGCTGCGCGTGCCCTTCCCCGCGTCGGCGCCGAGGAGCGACGCGACGCCGTCGACCGCGCCGGCGGCGAGCGGCCCGCCGATCTGCAGCGCGACGGGCGCGAGCCACGGCATCCCCAGCGCCGTCGCGCCGGCGGCCAGCACCGGTCCGCCGAGGTCCTTCGCGAGGCCCTCGGCGCCGGACACGACCGACTTCCCGAGGCTCCCCACGGCGTCGCCGAGGAGGCCGAACAGGCCCCCACCGCCGCCGCCATCGCCGCTCTTTGCGGCCGGCGCGGAGGATCCCGAGCTCTTCGCTGCCGCGGCCTTCTTCTCGTCGTAGCTCTTCATCGCCGCGACGAGGTCCTTGTCCGTCTTCTGCTGCATGAGGACGAGGAAACGAAAGAGCTTCTCCTCGATGCTGATCGTCTTGTCGTCGAGGAACGCGAGCTCCTTCCTCGCCGCGGCGGCCGTGCTCGTGCTCCGCGAGGTCGTCTTCTTGGCCGACGCCGCCGTGCCGCGCGACGCGGCCGCGGTCAGCGCGGCGCTCGTCGTGCGCGAGGTCGCGCCGGCGTAGCCCCCGCGAGCGGGTCCCGTCGCCTGCAGCAGCGCCTCGTCCAGCGAGCGCACGGGGGCGCGCCCGCCGAGCCGCGCGACGAGGTCGGCGACCGCGTCGTTCGCGCTCGCGGCGCCCAGCACCGGCGCGCCGATCCCCACCGCTGCCGCGGGACGCGCTGCGGCCCTGCGGGCGTTCGCGGGCGCGAGCCCTCCCCCGCGCTCGCCCTGCTCCACTCCGGCGAGGGCCGCGGCGGCGGCCCCGTCCTCCACTCCCTGCACGTTCATCGCGGTCCGTCCTCGTCTCGCGGCGGGTTCACGTCGAGCGGGTGGAAAGCGCGAAGCGTGCCACCCCGAGACGCGCGTGATCTCGCGGGGTCGGCCGCAGGACAGGGACCGCGGCGCGGCCCAGCGTCCGCGGCGCGTCCGTTTGACTCGTCTCCGGACCGACGCCTAGATTCGCGCGATGAGGTACCTCGGCATGGACCTCGGCCGTGCCACGATCGGGCTCGCCCTGGCGGACGACGTGCTGCGCACCGCGCGCGCGCTCCGCACGGTGCGGCGCGCGGGCGATCCCGCCGACCTCGAGGCCCTGCGCAAGGTGGCGGAAGAGTACGAGGTGACCGCCGGGGTGCTCGGGCTGCCCCTCAACATGGACGGGAGCGAGGGCGCGTCGGCGCGGCTCGCGCGGGCGTTCGCCCCCAAGGTCGCGGCGGCGCTCGGCGTCCCGATCGATCTCTTCGACGAGCGGCTCTCCACCTTCGAGGCCGGGCTGCGCCTGCGCGAGCGCGGCATCTCGACACGCGAGGGGCGCGCCGTCATCGACGCCGAGGCGGCAGCCGTCATCCTGCAGGGCTGGCTCGACGCGAGGAGCGTATGAGGCGCGCGCTCACCGCGATCGCCGTCGTCCTCGCGCTCGCCCTCCTCGGCGGCGGCGCCGTCGCCGCGAAGCTGTACGCCGAGGTCACCGCGTTCCGGGACACGCCGTTCGGCAACGCCGACGAGAAGGTGGTCGAGATCCCCGCCGGCGCGGGGCCCCGCCAGATCCTGCGGCTCCTCGCCCGCGGCGGCGTCCTCGCCGACGAGCAGCTCGCCTGGCGCTACGTGCACTACCTGAAGCGCGACCGTCGCCCGATGCGCGCGGGCGAGTACGCGTTCGCGGGCGCGCTCCGCCCCGACGACGTCCTCGAGCGCATCTACCGCGGCGAGGTCCGCACGTACCAGTTCACGGTCCCCGAGGGGCTGCGGATGGAGGAGATCGCGGCGATCATCGAGGAGGCCGGACTGGGGCGTGCGAGCGAACTGGTCGCGCTCATGCGCGATCCCGCCTTCGCGCGCGAGCTCGGCGTCCCGGGGCAGAACCTCGAGGGGTATCTCTTCCCCGACACCTACACCTTCACGCGGAACCCCAGGGCGCGCGCGGTGCTCTCGGCGATGGTCGAGCGCTTCAAGGCGGAGTGGGCGCGCGCCGAGGCGCAGCGCCTCGCGGGCATCGACCTCGACGAGCGGCGCGCCGTCACGCTCGCGTCGATCGTGGAGAAGGAGACGGGTCGCCCCGACGAACGCCCGCGGATCTCCTGCGTGTTCCACAACCGGCTGAAGCGCGGCATGCGGCTGCAGACGGACCCGACGGTGATGTACGCGACGATGCTCCGCCACGGAGGCTCGTGGTCGCAGAACATCAGCAAGGCCGACCTCACGGCCGAGCACCCGTACAACACGTACACGGTCGCGGGCCTGCCCCCGGGGCCGATCGCAAACCCCGGCGGGGCGGCACTCGCCGCTGCGCTCCACCCGGCCGAGTGCAACGATCTCTTCTTCGTGTCCCGCAACGACGGGTCGCACGTGTTCTGCCCGGACCTCGCCTGCCACAACGCTGCGGTGCAGCACTGGCAGGTGGAGTTCTTCCGGCATCGCCGCGCCGCGGCGTCACGCCCGAAGGCGCACCCGGGTGTGGCGCCTCCGCGCGGCGCGCCGCGCGGCTAGGGCTCGCCTCCTGCGTCCCGCAGGGGGAATCGCACCCTCCTGCGGCGAGGCGATCCCGTCGTTATGGTCCCCCCTCGCCCGCGAGAGACGAGGGGTGCGCCGCTCGCACTTCGAACGTGCGGTCACTATCGTCGGGATCGGGCGGGCGCCCAAGGAGTGTGCATGCGAGAGGCACGCGAAGTGAACAACGGCGGCTGGCTGGCGCGCATCGCCGAGATGCAGGATCGGAAGAGCTACTCCGAGCAGCACTGGGAGGGCTCGTTCGAGGATTACCTCGAGATCGTCCGCAAGAACCCGAAGGTCACGCGTACCGCGTACCAGCGCGTGTACGACATGATCCTGTCGCACGGGAAGACGGAGTACCTCGACAACAAGAAGAAGCTCATCCGCTACAACTTCTTCACCGATCCCGACTTCGGCGGCCGCGACGCGATCTACGGCCTCGACGTCCCGCTCATGAAGCTGGTGAACGTCTTCAAGAGCGCGGCGCAGGGCTACGGCACCGAGAAGCGCGTCATCCTGCTGCACGGTCCCGTCGGCTCGTCGAAGTCGACCATCGCCCGCCTGCTGAAGAAGGGCCTCGAGGCGTACTCGAAGACGCCAGAGGGCGCGCTCTACACCTTCGCCTGGGACTTCGAGCGCACGAACCTCGACGGGCAGCGCCGGCACGAGATCATGCCGTGCCCGATGCACGAGGAGCCGCTGCACCTCATCCCGCAGGAGTCGCGCGAGGCGGTGTACGCCGAGCTCTCGCCGCCCGAGAGCGGCTTCGCCATCCCCGACACGGGCGACCTCTGCCCGGCGTGCCGCTTCGTCTACAAGGACCTCATGACGGAGTACAAGGGCGACTGGCAGAAGGTGCTCGGCCACGTCCGCGTCCGCCGCCAGATCCTCTCCGAGAAGGACCGCGTCGGCATCGGCACGTTCCAGCCCAAGGACGAGAAGAACCAGGACTCGACCGAGCTCACCGGCGACATCAACTACCGCAAGATCGCCGAGTACGGCTCGGACTCCGACCCGCGCGCGTTCAACTTCGACGGCGAGTTCAACATCGCCAACCGCGGCATCATCGAGTTCGTCGAGATCCTCAAGCTCGACGTCGCGTTCCTCTACGACCTCCTGGGCGCGACGCAGGAGCGCAAGATCAAGCCGAAGAAGTTCGCGCAGACCGACATCGACGAGGTCATCCTCGGCCACACCAACGAGGCCGAGTACAAGAAGCTCCTGAACAACGAGTTCATGGAGGCGCTCCGGGACCGCACGATCAAGATCGACATCCCCTACATCACCAAGGTGAGCGAGGAGATCCGGATCTACGAGAAGGACTTCGGGAAAGAGAAGGTCGCGGGCAAGCACATCGCGCCGCACACCCTCGAGGTCGCGGCGATGTGGGCGACGCTGACGCGGCTCGAAGATCCGAAGAAGCACAACCTCACGCTCCTGCAGAAGCTGAAGCTCTACGACGGCAAGACGCTGCCCGGCTTCACCCAGGACAACATCAAGGAGCTGCGCAAGGAGTCCAACCGCGAGGGCATGGACGGCATCTCCCCGCGCTACGTGCAGGACAAGGTCTCGAACGCGCTCGTGAGCGATCGCGGCGAAGGCTGCGTGAACCCGTTCATGGTCATGAACGAGCTCGAGGCCGGGCTGCGCGGGCACTCGCTCATCAGCTCGGAGGATCAGCGGAAGCGCTACTCCGAGCTCCTCAGCGTGGTGAAGACCGAGTACGAGGACATCGTGAAGAACGAGGTCCAGCGCGCGATCAGCGCGGACGAAGAAGCGATCGCCAAGCGGTGCGCGAACTACATCGACAACATCAAGGCGTACACCCAAAAAGAGAAGGTCAAGAACAAGTACACCGGCCAGGACGAGGAGCCGGACGAGCGCCTGATGCGGTCGATCGAGGAGAAGATCGACATCCCCGAT
>JBJMQK010000382.1:0-7124 GCA_045802735.1 Anaeromyxobacteraceae bacterium
CATGGCGCGGAGCCCCAGCGCGGGAACGAGCCCCCTCACGAGGCGATCGGCCATGGGGGGGAGCTAACCCGCGCGAGGCGTCATTGCCCGAGCACGCTCCGGATCGTGTCGCGCAGCGCGTACCGCGGCGTGAAGCCCAGCTCGCGCGCGGCGCGCGAGCCGTCCACCGCGCAGAGGTACTGGATGTGGTCCACCTCCTCGGGCGGATAGCCGGTGAGCCGCGCCTGGAATGCGCGGCGGAGGAGCGGGCGGACGAGCGGGTGCGGGACCGGGACGGGCCTCCGTCCCAGCTCGCGCAGCACGAAGGAGAGCGGGACCTCGCCCGGGCCGACGACGTTGTAGACGCCGCGGACGCCGGGCTGCAGCGCGAGCACCATCGCGCGGCAGACGTCCTCCTCGTGGATGAGCTGGATCATCGGGTCGAAGCCGAGCACGGTGATGGGCCGCTCGAGCCGCAGGTAGTTCGAGGGGGCGTTCTTCACCGTCGGTCCGACGATGTGGACCGGGCGCAGGACCACCGTCTCGATCTCGGGGTGCCGCCACATGAACGACTGCACGTACATGTCGACCTCGATGAGGTCGCGGACGTCGGAGTAGCGGTCGGCCGCCATGAGCGGCATCTCCTCGGTCAGGAAGTTCGAGTTATCGGGGAGCGGGCCGTAGACGTTCGCCGACGAGAGCACGACGACCTTCTTCACCCCGTGGCGCACGCACAGGTCGAGGATCTTCTGCGTGCCGAGCACGTTGAAGGAGTGCGCCTCGGAGAAGGGCACGCGCGGGTCGTGCATGATGCCGAGGTGCAGGAGCGCCTCGATGTCGCCGGCGCGGAAGACGTCCTCCACCTTGCGCTTGCGGGGGTCGACCTGGTGGTGGTCCACGTCCTTCGGGCGATCGCGGAACGGGCGCCGGTCGATGCCGACGAGGCGCGTCTCGGTGTGCAGGAGCCGCGCGAGCGCCTTCCCGAGGTTGCCGGCGATGCCGGTGATGCAGACGCGCCGGGGCATGCCGGGGAAGGCGACGTGCGCGGGCGCGGGGCGGGGATGGTCCGGCATCGGCATCACCAGAAGACGTGCTCGCGCTGCCGCACGCCGTCGTCGAGGAGCTTCTGCACGGCCGCCTTCACCTGCGCCACCTTCGCCTCGAGCACCGCGTCCTCGTCGTCGGGCGAGCCGGAGAAGCGCAGCGGCGCGCCGAAGTGGATGCGGTAGCGCGTGGGGAGCGGCAGCGGCAGGACCGTCGCCGTCACGGGCAGCGCGGGCATGGCGAGGAGGCGCGCGAGCGGCTTCAGGTCGAAGAGCGCCGGCGCCTGCTCCTCGGCGCCGACGATGCCGATGGGCACGATGGGCGCGTCCGCCTCGAGCGCGAGGCGCATGAAGCCGAGCCCGAAGTCCTGCAGCCGGTAGCGCTCGCGCCAGGGCTTGTTGAGGCCGCGGACGCCCTCGGGGAACACCATGATCGCCTCGTCGGCGGCGAGCAGCCGGCGGCAGTTCTCGGGCGTGCCGACGACCTGGCCGAGCCGCGCGTAGAAGCTCGACACGAAGGGGAGGGTCGGCACCCACTTCTCGACGAGCGCGCGGGCGAAGCGCGGCGGGTCGAGGTCGATGAGCAGCGACACGCCGAGCATGGCTGCGTCGAACGGGAGCTGGCCGGAGTGGTTCGCGATGAGGAGCACCCGGCCGTCGGTCGGGACCTGCTCGATGCCGCGCACCTCGACGCGGAAGTACTTGCGGTAGAGCCACAGGAACGGCGCCATCGCGGCGACGGCGTAGTCGACGTCGAGGCCGTAGGGATCGACGCCGTACTCGTTCCGCGGCGGCGTGAGCTTCTGCAGGCGCTCCCGGCTGCCCGGGCCGCCGAGGTCGAACGTGAGCGCGCGGAGGCGGTCGCGGAGGGACATCGGGGAGAGGATTAGCACGCCACGAGGGCGAACGGAGGCGGGTCGGTCAGAGCGTCGCCGCGACCCGCTCCGCCACCTCCGCGAGCGTGAGCCACTCGCGCCCTGCGGCCTTCACGAACCGTTCGATGCGCGCGATCTTCGTCGCCGCGGGCACCCGGAGATCGCGCTGGCGATCGGCGAGCGGGCCCGGACAGTCGCTCGCGTCGAGGAGGTCCACGCCGTGCAGCTCGAGGTTCACGAGCGGCCGCCGCCGCGCCGGGCCGGCGAAGAGGCGCGCGGCGGCGGGCAGCGTCGCGACGGTCGTGCCGATGAGGGGGAACCCGAGGAGGCCGGTCGCCACCGGGAGCTCCACGATCGGTGATGCGCCCCGCGCGTAGGGCTCGTCCGCGCGCGGGCGGTAGGGGGCGGCGGGGGCGAGGAGGACGCGCGGGCGATCGAGGATCGCGCCGGACGGCTCGCGCCGGAGCGCGAGCGCGCCCATCACCGCGGCCTTCGCGAGGTAGTACGGCGCGGCCGGGAAGGCCGAGCTGTCGTAGCGGTAGCCATCCTCGACGAGGACCGCGAGGAGCGGCGCCGAGAGGGTGTAGCCGGGCGCGCGAAAGCCGACCGGCCGCGCCCCGCAGGCGCGCTCCACGGCGTCCGCGCCGCCGCGCACCTCCGCTGCGATCGCCGCCGGCGCGAGGCGCGTCAGCGCGTACGGGTGGGTGAGGGTGTGGTTCGCGAGCTCGTGCCCGGCGCGCGCGAGCGCCGCCACCGCGGTGGCCGCCGCCGGCGCGGCGAGGCTCTCGCCGATGCAGAACGCCGTGCCGCGCAGGCCGAGGCGCGCGCACAGCTCGCCGAAGCGTGCGACGGCGGCGCCGTACACCGGGTCGCCGGCGCCAGGTGCGCGCTCGGGGAGCCCGTGGATGCGGTGGTAGTGCTCGAGCCCGTCGAGGTCGATGGACAGCGCGGCGAGGATGGCGGCCTCCCGCGCGCGGCTACGAGCCCGCGGCCTTCTTCTTGGCGTCCGAGGAGCCCGAGCCGGGCGCCTCGCGCTCCGGCGGCGCCTGCACGCGCAGCACCCACACCAGCTTCGCGACCTGGCGCAGCACGTTCGGCACGCGCTTCAGGAGCCCGATCGACGGCGGCCGCTTCTCCGCGAGCGTGATCGGGATCTCGACCACGCGCTTTCCCTCGAGCGCCGCGCGCAGGACGAGCTCGCTCGCGAAGACGTCCTTGTCCACGACGCAGCGCTCCGCCGTCGGCGCGATGCGCTCGCGCACGAAGGCCTTCACGCCGTGCGTGTCGGTGCCGCGGAACCCGAGCGCCACGTGGAGGAGCGTGTTGTGGACCGCGGTCGCGACGCGGCGGAAGGCGGGCCGCTGGTCGTGCGAGCCGGGCGCGCGCTTCGACCCGACGACCATGTCGGCGGCGCCCGCGTCGAGCACCGCGAGCGCCCGGTCGTAGAAGCGCACGTCGCAGAGGTCGATCTCGTCGGCGAGCACGTAGTCGCCGCGCGCCTCGAGGATGCCGCGCCGCAGCGCCAGGCCGTAGTTCGGCTCGTCGGAGTGGATGAAGCGCAGGCGCGGCCGCTCCGCCGCGAGCGCGGCGAGGAGCTCCACCGTCCGGTCCCTGGAGCCGTTCTCGGTGACGAGGACCTCGTAGTCCCAGCCGCGCTCGTCGAGCTGCGCCATGAGCTCCAGGCACACCTCGCGGACGATGGACTCCTCGTTGTAGACGGGGATCACGATGGAGAGGTGCGGGGAGGGCATGCGGGGGTCTTGGGAGCGCTGCGGCCTAGCCGGCCTTTGTCGCGCACTCGCGGCCTGCGAGCAAGGCGTCCTCCATCGACGAGTACTCCCAGCGCCCGTAGCGCCCCGCGACGAGGATGTCGCGGGCCTCGAGCCAGCGGACGATCTCGGCCTTCGCGTCGCCGTACGCGTCGTCGTAGATGACGTACGCGTGCGGGATGGCGCGCGCCTCGGCGAAGAGGACGTCCGCCTCGGAGCGCACGAACCCGAGGTCCAGCAGCGTCTCGACCGCCTGGCGTACGGCCGCCGCGCCCTCGAGCGGCCGCGGGGCGCTGAACTCGACGTAGAAGCTGCGGCAGCCCTGCGGCACGAGCGAGGGCACCGCGGCGGAGGCGGAGCCGACGCGGTACGGGCCGTAGCGCTCCTCCGGCAGGTACACCCAGTGGAACGGCGGCGCGCCGACGTCGCGGGCGGCGACGTTCACGTAGGTGACCGTCGTCGCGCGAAGCGCCTGCGCCGCGGCGACGACCGCGGGCGGCGCATCGCCACAGAGCCGGACGAGGTCGGGCAGGGCGATCGTCGCGACGAGGCGCTTCCAGCGCACCTCCTCGCCCGACGAGAGCGTCGCCGTCTTCCGCACCGGATCGATCGCGACCGGCTCGACGTTGCACTCCGCCGCGCGCGGGAGGCGCGCCGCGAGCGCCCGCACGAACGCCTCGATGCCGCCCTCGCGCGGGTAGATGAACGTCGCGTTGTAGCCGGCGGCGTCGCCCTCGAGCCCGAGCGCGCCGCGCACCACCTGCTCGAGCGTCGGCCGCGGCACGAAGCGGCCCATCCACGCCGTCGACATCTCCCGCGGGTGCACGGTCCAGAGCTTCGCGTTGTACGGGAACATGAAGTTCCGCGCGAACCCCTCGCCGAGGTGGCGCAGGATGAACTCCGCGAAGTTCGCGGGCTCGCGCTCGCGCAGCGGGCGCCCCTTCTCGCCGAGGGTCGCCTCGACGAAGCCGAGGACGTTCTCCGCCACCACCTCGGGCGGGAGGCCGTGGGTGTTCACCTGGTACGGGTAACGGGTGAACCGCCGGTGCGACCAGATCCCGGCGCGGCGCTCGACCGAGACCCAGCCGCCCGGGAGCGCCTCCTCGGCGAGGCGGCGCATGTCGGGGTCGCGGAGGTGCAGCCAGTGCCCCGTCGCGTCGAAGTGGAAGCCGTCGCGGACGTCGGTCTTGCAGAGGCCGCCCGGGCGATCGCTCCGCTCGACGAGGCGATACGCGCCGCCGGCGTGGAGCGCGGCCGAGAGCCCCGCGAGGCCAGCCCCGAGGATGAGGAGATCGGTGTCGGGCATGGCTCTCGCGGCTCCGCGCCGGCGCGGAGCCATAGCATGAACGGGCGCGCCGGGAAACCTTGATGGACCCCGACGGGGGGTGTTAGTCTCCCGGAAAACTTGAGGATTTCCCGTGCGCGTCGCCTGCCCCGTCTGTCACGCAGAGTACAACATCGACGAGCGCCGGGTGCCTGCAGGCGGACTCAACGTCCGCTGCCCCAAGTGCCAGAAGGCGTTTCCCGTCCGCCGGGCGGATGCGGCGGTGCCGCTCCCCGAGAGCCGGCGTGGGCCGCCCGCCGCCGCGCCGTCGAGCGTCCCGCTCCCGCAACCCGAGGCGCCGGCGGGCGCGACGCTCGCGTTCCCCTCGCCGTTCGCCGCGCCGCCTCCGCCTGCCGCCGCGTCGCCGTTCGCCCCTCCCCCGCCCGCCGCGTCGCCGCCGGTCGCCGATGGCTTCGAGGCGCGGGCGACGCTCCAGTTCTCTTCTTTACCTTCCCCGTTCGCGAGCCCGGCGCCGGCCGCCCCGGAGCCCGATCTCGTCGACGTGGCAGGGCGCGCGACGCTCCAGTTCCCCTCGCCGTTCGCCGCGCCGACCGCCGCCGACGCGCCCTTGTCAGACTCGCCTTTCTCCGAGTCGCCGTTCGGCGACGCGCCGTTCGCCGCGCCCGCTGCGGTGCCCGCGACCCCGGCTGCGCCGCTCGGCTTCGGCGAGGTCGAGCTCGCCGGGACGGAGCCGGAACCCACGCTCGGGGACGCCGGCGAGCCGTTCCCGTTCGAGACGCCCGCCGCTGCGGCGAGCGAGCCGGCCTCGGCGCCTGACCCCTTCTCGGCGGGCGCCGCAGCGCTGCCCGATCTGGACCCATTCCCGTCCCCGGCGGCGGCACCCCCCGCACGGCCGCCGCCGCTGCGCGCGGAGCCGGCGGCGCCGCCGGCCGGCCTCTCCGCGCTCGGGGCGCTCGGCCCCCGGGAGACGGAGGAGCTGGAGGCGCTGTTCGACGAGCCCGCCGCCAGGAAGCCCGCGGCAGCGGCGCGGCCGCAGCCGGTCCCCCCGCTCGCTGCCGAGCCCGCGCCGCGCGGTTACCGCGTGCGCCGCCGCAGCGGGAGGGTGTTCGGGCCGTTCCCCGAAGCCGAGATCGTCGAGATGCTGTCGCGCGGCGAGCTGCTCGGGAACGAGGAGGTCTCGGCCGAGGGCGCCGAGAGCTTCGGGGCGCTCGGCACGATCCCCGCGTTCGCCGCGGCCGTCCGTTCCCTCCCGCCCGCCCCGCTCGCCGCCGACGCGCCCGCGCCGCCCCTCGTCCCTCCCGCGGCGCGGACCGCGACCCTCCGCCGCGCCCCGGGGCCGGGGCTCGCGGCGCTCGTGGCGCGGCTCCGCGAGCGCGTGGCGCTCCCCCGCGCGCGCGTCGCCATCCCGCTCGCGCTCCTCGCCGCGCTGCTCGCCGTGGGCGCCGGCGCGGCGGCGACGCCGTACGGCCTCTTCTTCCACCGCGCCTTCACCGG
The DNA here is from genome assembly GCA_045802735.1 of Anaeromyxobacteraceae bacterium. Classification (GTDB taxonomy): domain Bacteria; phylum Myxococcota; class Myxococcia; order Myxococcales; family Anaeromyxobacteraceae; genus Anaeromyxobacter_A. The sequence goes on from JBJMQK010000382.1 coordinate 6,446, forward strand.
GCAGCTCGGCGCGAACCGCCCGGGCGCGAAGCTGCTCGCGAAGGCGCGGCTCGAGCTCGCGGACGACGACGCCGGCGCGCTCGCCCGCGCCGTCGATCTCGCAGATGGCGCGCTCCGGCTCGACGGCCGCGACCGCGAGGCCCGCGCGGTCCATGCCTACGCCGCGAGCGCGCTGCGCCGCCGGCACGGCGGTGCCGCGCAGGCGTGGCCGCGCGCGCAGGGGTACCTCGCCGAGCTGGCGGTGCGCACGACCGAGGACCCGGACGCCGCCAAGGCCGCGCTCTCCGCGTCGCTCGCGCCGGGCGAGAAGCCGGCCGACGCCGCCGCGGCGGCGCTCACGCGGCTCCTCGAGAAGAGCCCGCGCGACGAGGACGCGCTGAAGCTCCTCGGCGAGGCGGCGCTGGCGCGCGGCGATCTCGCCGGCGCCGGGGCGCTCTTCGCGCGCCTCGACTCGGCGCGGCCCACCGCGGCGCGCGGCGCCTACGCACTCGCCACCGTGGCGCTCCGCAAGGGCGACGACGCGGCGGCGCGGCCGCTCCTCGAGCGCGCCCTCCAGGCGAACCCGCGCCACGCGCTCGCGGCGATCGCGCTCGGTGCCGTCGCCGAGCGCGCGGGCGACGCGGCCCGCGCCGAGGCGCTCGCGCGCGGCGTCCTCGCCGCGGAGCGGGCCGCCGACGCC
>JBJMQK010000395.1:0-3220 GCA_045802735.1 Anaeromyxobacteraceae bacterium
CCGCTCCGGGCCGCCAGGCGTCCGTGAGTCCGCTGCGCTTCGCTCACGGCGAAGGGAGGTGGGTGCAGTCCGCTGCGCCGGCCCCGCAGGGCCGTGCGGACGGCGCGCAGCTCGACAACACCCCCGTGATGAATGCGGCCGCCTCGCCCTGGGCCGTGTGCCTGCTGCTCGCCTCCGCCATGACGACCGATGCGCCGAAGGATGCCGTCTCGAGCCTGGCGCCACGCGGGACGCTGCGCGCCGCGATCAACCTCGGGAACCCCGTGCTCGCACAGCGGGACGCGCCCGGCGGCGCGCTCGCGGGCGTCTCGGTCGACCTCGCGCGCGAGCTGGGCCGGCGCCTCGGCGTCCGGGTGGAGCTCGTCCCGTACGACGCGGCGGGCAAGGTGTTCGACGCGCTGCAGGCCGACGCCTGGGACGTGGCGTTCCTCGCCATCGATCCGAAGCGCGCGGCGGGCATCGCGTTCACCCGCCCGTACGTCCTCATCGAGGGCACCTACCTCGTCCCCGACGCCTCGCCCCTTCGCGCCCTCGAGGACGTGGACCGGGACGGCGTGCGCGTCGCCGTCGGGCGCGGCAGCGCCTACGACCTCTTCCTCACGCGCGCGCTCCGCCGCGCGGCGCTCGTCCGCGCCGAGACGTCGGCCGCGGCGCTCGACCTCTTCCTCACGGATCACCTCGAGGTCGCCGCCGGGGTGCGCCAGCCGCTCGTGGCGTTCGCGAAGGCGCACCCCGGGCTGCGGGTCATGGACGGCCGCTTCATGGCCATCGAGCAGGCGATGGGCACGCCGCGCGGGCGCGACGCCGGCGCGCGCTACCTGGACGCGTTCGTCGCCGACGCGATCGCCTCCGGGCGCGTCGCGCGCGCGCTCGCCGGGAGCGGGCAGCGCGACGTCTCGATCGCGCCGGCGCGCGGGAGCGGCAGCGCGCCCTGACGCCAGGCGCGCGGCTGGCGGCGCTCGTCCTCGCGCGCGCCGCGAGCAGCGCGGTCAGCCGCCGTTCATCATCCCGCCCATGTCGCCGCCCATCGCGTCGACCTGGATCGTCCCTGCGAACGCGCGATCGCCGCTGCTCGCCGCCGCCGCCGCGCGCGTGGCGTCGTGGAACGCGCAGGTCTCCGGGCCCATCATGAAGCAGACCGTCGACGTCGCGCCCGGCGCGATCGTCTGCGCCTGCGCCAGGTCGGGGCAGGCGGTGCCGTCGTCGGCGGCGAGGGCGTGCGCGACCGCGTCGGTGTTCTCGACCTGGACGCAGCTCCCGCTCATCACCTCGGCCGAGCGCGGCGAGAGCCCCGCGGCGGAGATCGTCATCTTCTGCGGGGGTGCGTCGCCGCCGGGACCACCGCAGGCGGCGAGACACGCGGCGACGGCGAGGATGCTGGTACGTGCCATGTGGACTCCACGACGGAGAGTCTTGCCCGCGCACCGGGCCTTGAACGCGCCAAGAAGGGGTGACGCCCGGCCAGGCGAGCCCCGTGAGCGGTCCAGGCGGGGTGCCGCACGAGGGGCGAGCGCGCGCCTCGGCGGGATCGCGTTAGACAGCGGGCATGACCCTTGTCCTTCACCGCAGGCGAACTTTCCTGGGCGGCGTCGCGATGGTGCTCTGCGGCGCCCTGGCCTCGTCGCTCGCCCTCGCGCCACGCCCGGCGCACGCCGCCGCGGCGGCGCCCCTCAAGATCGGGATCATCGGGACCGGACGGATCGGCGGCACGCTCGCCGAGCTGTGGGCGAAGTCGGGCCACGCGGTGCTCATCTCCTCGCGCCACCCCGACGAGCTGCGCGGGCTCGCGCAGTCGCTCGGGCCCGGGGCGCGCGTCGGCACGCCGCGCGAGGCCGCGACGTTCGGAGACGTGGTGCTCGTCTCCGTGCCCTACAAGGCGCTCCCGCAGGTCGGCGAGGAGCTGAAGGACGTCCTCAAGGGCAAGGTCGTGCTCGACACGTGCAACCCGTACCCGGAGCGCGACGGCGACATGGCGAACGAAGCGCGCAGCAAGGGCACGGGCGTCGCCTCCGCCGAGTACCTCCCCGGCGTCCGGCTCGTCCGCGCGTTCAACGCCATCAGCTACAAGAACCTGAGGAGCGACGCGCACCGCCACGGTGAGCTCGTCGGCATTCCCATCGCCGCCGACGACAAGCAGGCGCTCGACGTCGCCGCCAAGCTCGTGCGGGACGCCGGGTTCGAGCCGGTGGTGGTGGGCCCGCTCTCGCGCGCGAAGACCTTCGACGTCGGGACGCCCGTCTACACGCAGATCCTCACCGCGAAGGAGCTGCGCGCGAAGCTCGGGATCTGACGGCGGCGGCGCGGCGCCCGCCCACCTTCACTTGTGCGACTGGACGTGCGGGGAGGCTGCGCTCCTCCGCAGCGTCACGAGCGATCCGACGAGCACGACGATGAGGACGGTCAGGAGCCCGAGCTCGAGCATCACGAGGCGAAAGTGGGCGGCGTCGAGGTCGCTCTGCGCCCCGAACTCGGCGGTGATGACGAGGATCCGCCGCACCGTCGCGATGAGCGCCACGAGCACGAACGGCTCCGGCACGAGCGTGTGTTCCCGGAAGGACACCTGCACCGTGTAGAGCAGCTCGACGATCATGAGCGCCAGCAGGATGCGGTCGAGCAGCAGGACGATCGCGCGCACGTCGACACCGGACATGACGGCGCGGATGAGATCGACGCCGCCGTGCACCAGCACGGCGGCGGCGCTCACGGCCAGGAGCCCGCCGAGCGCCACGTAGACGACGTCCTGCGACAGCCCGAACGCCCTCGAGATGAGGTTGCGGGCATGGGTGGCGGGGGCATCCCGATCGCCGACGCCGAGGTTCACAGGGCGCGTCCTCCTCTCGTTCGGCCCAGGCGCAGGCGGCCGCTCCCCCGTACGATAGGCGCGGGGGCGTCGCGGCGATCGGAAAACGGAGAGCGCCGACATTCCCTGGAGGGGCGCCCCACGGCAGGACCGTAACGCGCAGCCACGGCGCGACGTATGACCCCCCGACCGCACCAGCTCCTCACATGCCCATGCCCATCGCCGCCCACCTGTTGCTCCTCGCGTTGCAGACGACGCCGGCCGTCCCGGCGCTCACCGCCCACGAGCAGGGATCGCAGATGTCGACGTTCCAGAGACCCGCGGACGAGGAGCTGCGGAAGCGGCTCACCCCCGAGCAGTACGAGGTCACGCAGCACGAGGGCACGGAACCGCCCTTCCGGAACGAATTCTGGGACAACC
>JBJMQK010000528.1:0-12174 GCA_045802735.1 Anaeromyxobacteraceae bacterium
GATCCACACGATCCCGAGCGAGCGCAGGTTGTCGATGGGCGGCGCGAGGCTCGCGCCGTAGGCGGACCGGAGGTACGGCCCGACGGCGACGTCGGCGCTCGCCCCGAGCGCGAGCGCCGCCTCGATCTCGCGCGCGTGCGCCGTCACCTCGGCGCGAAAGCGCTCGAGCGCGAGGCTGTTCGCGTTCATGGCCGCGGCGATGAGCATGCTGCCCACCGGCACGGCGACGGTGACGCGCGTCTCGACCACCCCGGCGAGCGCCATGACGGCGATGACGGACCCCGCGCCGCCGCCGATGGCGCGGAGCGAGATCCAGAAGGCGCCGGGGAGGCGCTGCGCGCGGCGCGCCGAGGTCGACGCGGCGGCCACCGTCATGGCGGCGAGCGCCACGGCGGCGAGCCAGCCGGGGCCGCGCAGCATGAGGAGCAGCACCGACCCGACCGCGGCGATCTGGGCGAGGCCGCGGGCGAGGGCGATGACCAGGTCGCGCTCGACGCGCACCGGGCGGCGGCGCGCGGCGAACGCGACGAGGAGCGCGGCCGCGGCCGCGACGGCCGCCTGGGCGAGCGTGAGGCGCAGCGGGTCAGGGAACAGCGTACTCAGCACGGAGGACCTCCTTCACGGGGCCGGCCCGCTCGATGCGGCCGGCCCGCAGCACGAGCACGTGTGAGGCGACGCGCGCGGCCTGCGCCAGGTCGTGGGTGATGACGACGCAGGTGAGGCGGCGCGCCGCGACGATGCGGGCGATGAGCCGCTCGACGTCGCGCTTCGCGCGCTCGTCGAGCGCGGAGGTGGGCTCGTCGAGGAGCAGCACCGCCGGCTCGTTCGCGACGGCTCGCGCGATCGCGACGCGCTGCGCCTCGCCGCCGGAGAGCCGCGCGGCGTCGCGCGCGCCGAAGTCGGGCAGGCCGACGTCGGCGAGGAGCGCCTCGACCGCGGCGTCGGCGAGCTCGGCGCCGCGCTGGCGCGGGCCGAAGCGCAGGTTGTCGGCCACGGTCCCGGGGAACAGCGCCGGGAGCTGCATGATCATGCCGACGCGCCGGCGCAGCTCGCGCGGCGGGAGCTCGCGGTAGTCGCGCCCCTCGAGGAGGACGGTCCCGCCGGTCGGCTCGTCGAGGCGGTCGAGGAGCCGCAGGAGCGAGGACTTGCCGGCGCCGCTCGGCCCGACGAGGGCGAGCACCTCGCCCTCGCTCAGCTCGAACGAGACGTCGTCCACGATGGCGCGGCCCTGCACGGTGCGGGAGAGGTGCTGCGCGGCGAGGAGCACGGGCGGGAGCGTCATGGGGAGAAGCGGCGGTCGGCGAGCGGTCGGGGAGGAGCGCCCCGGCGCCGCGCGCGCTCCCCTCTTATCTGTCGGCGCATGCCTTTCCAGAGTCCTGACGAGCCCTCCGCGAAGCTCGGCCCGGGCGCCGCGATCGAGACGGTGATCGTGCCGCGCACGCGCGATCTGGGCGGCTTCGAGGTCCGCAGGGCGCTCCCCTCGCGGGAACGGCGCATGGTCGGACCGTTCGTGTTCCTGGACCAGATGGGACCCGCGTCCTTCGACGCCGGGCGCGGGCTCGACGTCCGTCCGCACCCGCACATCGGGCTCGCCACCGTGACCTACCTCCACGAGGGCGAGCTCCTGCACCGCGACAGCCTCGGCACGGTCCAGGTCATCCGCCCGGGCGCCGTGAACTGGATGACGGCGGGCGGCGGCATCGCGCACTCCGAGCGCACGCCGCCGGAGGTGCGCGCGAGCGGCGGCCGCCTCTCCGGGCTCCAGACCTGGGTCGCGCTGCCGCGCGCCGACGAGGAGACCGCGCCGGCGCCGAGCGCATCCCGCTGCCGTCCCAGCCGCGCCTGCCGCGCTACCCGTAGCCGTGGACGGTCACCCGGTCGCGGCCGCGCTGCCGCGCGCCTTGAGCAGCTCGAGCACGAGCTCGCGGAACGCCGTCACCTTGCGCGACGGGTGCTTCGCCGCGGGCGTGACGATGTAGAGGTTGCCGGCGGGGCGCTCGTGGCGCGGGACGAGCCGCACGAGCGTCCCCGCGACGACGTCCGCCTCCGCGACGAACGCCGGCAAGAGCCCCACCCCGGCGCCGGCGCGCACCGCGTCGCGCACGAACAGCAGGTCGTCGCACACGATGCGCGGCTCGCGTCCGGCCGCCGCGCGCGGGCCCGGCACGCGGAGCTTCTGCGGCCCGCCGCGGAACACGACGAAGTCGTGCGCGTCGAGCTCGTCCTCGCCGCGCGGCGTGCCGCGGCGCGCGAGGTAGAGCGGGGAGGCGTAGAGCTGCGCCGTGATCCCCACCGCCTTGCGGACGACGAGCGACGAGTCCTCGAGCTTCGGCGCGACGCGCAGCGCCACGTCGAACCCCTCGCCGACGAGGTCCACCACCCGCCCGGTGAGGTGCAGGTCCACCGACACCGCGGGGTAGCGCGCCGTGTAGCGCGTGACCACCTCCGCGAGGAAGAGGACGCCGAGGTCCACCGGCGCCGTCACCTTGAGCGTCCCCGCCGGCGCCTCCTCGGGCTGCGGGATCTCGCCGAGCGCCGCCTTGACCGAGCGGAGGAGCGGCGTCATCCGGTCGTAGAGCGCCGTCCCGGCCGCGGAGAGCGCGACCTGGCGCGTGGTGCGGAAGAGGAGCTGGACGCGCAGCTCGTCCTCGAGCCGGGCGATGGCGCGGCTCGCGGTGGACTTCGGGATCCCGAGCTCCTTCGCCGCGGCCGAGAAGCTCGACGTCCGCGCCACCGCCTCGAAGACGGCGAGGAGGTTCAGATCCATCGTTTCACGGTGGCAACGAGTGCCATCACGACCGCACGGTGACACGCCGAGAGCAACAATCGCAACGGACGCCCGAAGCGTCACCCGGAAGGGGCCCGACGCCCGACGGGCGTCGCGCGTGCTCCGCCGCGCGCGCGGCCTATACTCGGCCGCATGGCCGACCTCATCGTGACCCTCGTGGGCGCCGATCAACCGGGCATCGTCGAGTCGCTCGCGCAGCCCATCGCCCAGCACGCCGGCAACTGGCTCGAGAGCCGGATGGCGCACCTCGCCGGGAAGTTCGCCGGCATCCTGCGGATCGAGGTCGCGCCGGAGAAGGTGCGGCCGCTCACCGAGGCGCTCGCCGCGCTCGAGCGCCGCGGGCTCAAGGTCGTGGTCGAGGCGGGCGAGCCCGAGCCGTCGCCCCGCCCGCCGCAGCTCATGGAGCTCGATCTCGTCGGCACCGACAAGCCCGGCATCGTGCGCGAGATCTCGCGCCTCCTCGCCGCACGAGGCGTGAACATCGAGGAGCTCGTCACCGACTGCCCGGCCGCGCCGATGTCCGGCGAGGCGCTCTTCCGCGCGAGGGCGCGGGTGCGGCTCCCCGACGGCGTCGACCTGCGCGCGCTGCGCGGCGACCTCGAGAAGGTCGCGAGCGACCTCATGGTGGAGGTGAAGCTCGTCGGGCGGGAGCGGGGTTGATCGCGCGGATTAAGACTCCAGCGGAGGTCGGGCATGGCGGAGTCCGCGCTGGACGAGCAGGTCACGCTGCTCGGGGCGATCCTCGGGGAGACGATCGCGGAGCTGCGCGGGCGCGCCGCGCTCGACCGCGTCGAGGCGGCGCGGCGCGCGGCGGTGGCGCTCCGCGCGGGCGCGCTCCCCGGCGGGCGCGAGGCGTTCGGGGCGAGCATCGCGGCCCTCGGCGTCGAGGACCTCGCGCTCCTCGCGTCGGCCTTCACCCACTTCTTCCACCTCATCAACGCCGCCGAGGAGCAGCACCGCATCCGCGTGCTGCGCGGGCGCGACCGCCCCGGCGCCCCGCCCGCGGGCTCGGTCGCTGCGGGGTGCCGCGAGCTCGCCGCCGCCGGCGCGCAGCCCGAGGACGTGCAGCGGCTCCTGGATCGGCTCCTCGTCATGCCGGTGCTCACCGCGCACCCCACGGAGGCGCGGCGCAGGACCGTCCTCGACCACCTCGGCCGCGTGTCGGGGGCGCTCGATGCGCTCGACGACCGGCGCGCCGGCGCGCGCGACCGGGATCGCACGCTCGAGCGGCTGCGCGAGGCGGTGGCCGCGCTCGTCGCGACGAGCGAGGCGCGCGCGGTGCGCCCCTCCGTGCTCGACGAGGTGCGCGCCGGGACGGCGGTCTTCGAGCGCACGCTCCTCGACGCGGTGCCGGCGGTCTACCGCGCGCTCGAGGACGGCCTCGCGGCGGCCTTCCCGGGCGTCCCGTTCCGCGTCGGCGCCTTCCTGCGCTTCGGCACCTGGATCGGCGGCGACCGCGACGGGAACCCCAACGTCACCGCCGAGGTGACGCGCGCGGCGCTCGAGCGGCAGCGCGCCGTCGCCCTGCGGGCGCACCAGGCCGACGCGGCGGCGCTCGAGCGCGAGCTGTCCGTCGCGCACCCGCACGGCGCCGACGAGCTCGAGGCGTCGCTCGAGGGCGACCGGGCGCGCCTGCCGGCGGTCGCGGCCGTCGCGCGGGCGCTCCACGCCGCCGAGCCGTGGCGCGAGAAGCTGCGCTACGTCGCGGCGCGGCTCGCCGCGGCGCGCAGCCGCGAGGACGGCGCCTACCCCGACGCGCGCGCCTACCTCGACGACCTGCGGCTCGTCGCGCGGACCCTCGCCGCGGCGGGCCACGCGCGCCTCGCGCGCGGGCGCCTCGCCGACGCGATCCGCCGCGCCGAGAGCTTCGGGTTCCACCTCGCGACGCTCGACGTGCGGCAGCACTCCGCCGTCCACGAGCGCGCCGTCGCGGAGCTGCTCGCCGCCGCGGGGCGGCCCGGCTACGCCGCGCTCGACGAGGCGGCGCGCGTGGCGCTGCTCGCGGACCTCGCCGCGCGTCCCTCCTTCGTCCCGGCCGCCGACCCGGCGGCGCTCTCGCCCGAGGCGAACGAGGTGCTCGAGACGTTGCGCGTCGTCGGGCGCGCGCGGCGCGACATCGGCCCGGAGGCCTGCGAGCGCTACATCGTGAGCTTCTGCAGCTCGGCGTCGGACCTGCTCGAGGTCGTCTTCCTGGCGCGCGCCGCGCGGCTCGCGCCGGACGAGCTGCGCCCCGTCCCGCTCCTCGAGCAGCTCGAGGACCTCGAGCGCGCGCGGGACCTCGCCGGACAGGTGATCGCGCTCGAGCCGTTGCGCGCCGCGCTGCGCGGCGAGCTGGAGGTGATGATCGGCTACTCCGACTCGGGCAAGCAGGCCGGGTACGTCGCGAGCCAGGTGGCGCTCCAGCGCGCCCAGCTCGCGCTCGCCGAGGTGGCGGAGGCGAGCGGGCTCACCCTCACCATCTTCCACGGGCGCGGCGGCGCGGTCGGGCGCGGCGGCGGGCCGGCGAACCGCGCCATCCGCGCCCAGCCGCCGCCGGCGCTGCGCGGCCGGTTCCGCGTGACCGAGCAGGGCGAGACCATCACCGCCCGCTACGGGCGCGCGGAGGTCGCGCGGCGCGACCTCGAGCAGATGGTGAACGCGGTGCTCGTGGCGTCGTGGCAGGCGCGCGCGCCGGCGGCGGCCGACGCCGATCGCGCGGATCGCGCGCGCGAGGAGGCCGTGCGGCGCGCCGCGGAGGTGGCCCGGCGAGCGTACGAGGCGCTCGTCGCCGACCCGGATCGCCTCGCCGCGTACACCGTGGCGGCGACGCCCATCCGCGAGGTGCAGTCGCTCCGCATCGCGTCGCGCCCGGCGAGCCGCTCGAAGTCCCTCCGGCTCGAGGACCTGCGCGCCATCTCCTGGGTGTTCTCGTGGAACCAGAGCCGGCACGGGATCCCGGGGTGGTTCGGGCTCGGCAGCGCGCTCGAGGCGCTCGCCGCGTCGGAGGGGACGGACCGGGTCCGGGCGCTCTACCAGAGCTGGCCCTTCCTCACCGCGCTCGTCGACAACGCGCGCCTCGCGCTCACGCAGGCCGACCTCGACGTCGCCGCCGCGTACGCGCGGCTCGCGCCGCCGGAGGCGCGCGGCGTCTTCGAGCTGATCCGCGCCGAGCACGCGAAGACGGTGCGGCTCATCCTGGACGTCTCGGGCGACGCCGCGCTCCTCTCCCGCTGGCCCACGCTCGCGCGCACGGTGAAGCGGCGCGACCCCTACGTCGACGTGCTCTCGCACGTGCAGGTCGCGGTCCTCGGCCGGCTCGAGGCGGCGCCGGCGGCGGAGCGGGCGCGGCTCGAGGACGTCCTGCGCCTCACCGTGAACGGGATCGCCGCCGGGCTGCAGACGGTGGGGTGACGCGCGCCGGTCGCAGGGCGGACCGCCTCACAGCGACGCGACGAGGCCCTCGAGCAGGCGCCGGCCGTCGGGCCAGTCCCCGAGTCCGGACCGCGCGTTGAGGTGCCCCTTCGCGCCCACCGCGGCGAGGCGGCTCCCCCACGCCCGCGCCACCCGCTCCGCGTGCTCGAGGCTGCCGTAGGGATCGTCCGTGCTCGCCACGACGACGGAGGGCACGGGCAGGGTCAGCTCGAGCGCGGGGTGAAAGCCTGCCGCGCTCGTCGGGAAGCTCGGGCCGAGGACGTCGGGGACGGCGACGAGGAACGCCCCGGCGACGCCGGCGCCGGCGAGCGCGCCCGCCGCCTCCGCGGCGACGAGGCACCCCAGGCTGTGCGCCACGAGCACCTTCCGCCCGGGCGCGCGGCGCAGCGCGTCCTCGAGCGCCGCGACCCACGCGTCGCGCACCGGGTTCTCCCAGTCGCGCTCGTCGACCCACACCGCGCCGGGGAGGCGCCTCGCCCAGCGCGACTGCCAGTGCTCCGGCTCCGAGTTCCCGATCCCTGCCTGGAAGACGTAGGTGATGGCGGTCACGCCCGCATCATAGCCGTGCTCGGAGGGCGACGTTGACCCTCCGCCCTTCGACTCCGCCCTGCGGGCTACGCTCAGGGCGAACGGAGGGCGGCTCGATCCGGCTGATCGTTCAGGCCGCCTTCTCCTCCAGGATCCGCACCGGCAGCACCATCGCGTTGAGCCCGCCGAACTGGAGCCGGCGCTGGAGCTGGTACGCCGTCTCGTTGTGCAACAGGCGCTGGAACCAGCGCTCCTGCTGGAAGACGAGCTTGCCGGCGAAGACGACGGTGCGCGGGAACTCCTGCGCCACCTCGAAGCAGACCTTCTCCGCGACGCTCACCGCCTCGGTCCCGATCTCCATGCGGTAGTCCGCCGCGAGCTTGAGCCGCTGCGCGAGCTGCACGTACTGCTCGAGGGACTGCCGCGTCCGCAGGCGGATGCGGTCGACCTCCTCGATGCCCTTCATCGACGCCGCGTCGATGACGCCCACCGAGACGAACACGAAGTTCTTGAAGTGCCCGGGGAAGGTGCGCTGGATGGTGAGGAGCGCGTGCACGCCGAGGCCGCCGTAGCCGCCGACGAGGAGCACGGCGGTGGGTGCCTTCGGATCGAGCGCGGCGTGCGGACCGGCCCCGTGCGGCGGCAGGAGGTCGAGGATGTCGTCGAGGCGGCGCAGGTTGTGCTGCACGCCGCGGTAGTGGCGACGGATGGCGAAGCACAGCGCCACCACGAGGCTCGTGACGACGATGGTGATCCAGCCGCCCTGCTCGCCCTTCTCGTAGACCGTCCCCGCGAGGATCGCGACGCAGAGCGCGAAGGCGACGCCGTGGATCGCGAACCCGCGGCGGCGGCCCTCGCTGCGGTTGCGCCACCAGTAGCGCAGCATCGCGAGCTGCGAGAGCGAGAAGGTCACGAAGACGTTGATGGAGTACATCGTGACGAGCGTGAGGATGTCACCGCGCGTCCAGAGCAGCACCGCCACGGAGGCGCCGCCCATGAGCAGGACGCCGTCCTGGATCGTCAGGCGGTCGGAGAGCTGGCCGAAGCGGTGCGGCAGCCAGGAGTCGTGCGCCATGTTGGACATGACGCGCGGCCCGTCGATGAAGCCGGCCTGCGCGGCGACGACGAGCAGCGCGGCCTCCGCGAACAGCGTGACGATGACGAAGCCGCGCCCGATCGCGACGCCGCCCAGGCTCCAGCCGCCGGCGAAGCGCTCGAGCAGCACCGCGTTCATCGTCTTCCCCTCCTCCGGCGCCGCGCGGAAGAGCAGGTAGCAGACGAGGATGCCGGCGGCGGTGAAGGCGAGCGAGAACGCCATGTACGTCATGGTCCGCTTCGCCGTCTGCACCTTCGGCTCGCGCATGATCTGGATGCCGTTCGAGACGGCCTCGATGCCGGTGTACGTGCCGGCGCCCATCGAGTAGGCGCGCACGAACACCGAGAAGAGCCCGACCGCGCCCAGCTCGGCGAGCCCGCTGCGGAAGCCCTGGCCGACGTCCGCCGCGACGCGCGGGACGTCCGGCGCGTGCATGCCGATCCCGCCGACGATGAGGACGACGTGCGTGACGAGGAACAGGCCGAAGATCGGCGCGAGGATCGTCACCGACTCCTTGACGCCGCGCAGGTTCAGGACGACGAGGAGCGCGATGGCCACCGCCTCCGCCGGCAGCTTCCAGGCGGTGGTCCCCGGCGGCAGGAAGCTGAAGATCGCGTCGCCGCTCGACGCGACCGACACCGAGATGGTGAGCACGTAGTCGACGAGCAGCGCCGACCCGGACACGACGCCCACGCGCGCGCCGAGCAGCTCCGTCGCGACGACGTAGCCGCCGCCGCCGAAGGGGAAGCGCTTGATGATCTGCGAGTAGGCGACGGAGATGACGAGGACGGTGATCGCGGTGGCACAGGCGAGCGCGACCGCGAGGTAGCCGTGGCGGCCGAGCGCGCGGAACGCCTCGTCGGGACCGTAGGCCGACGACGACAGCCCGTCGGCGCCGAGCCCCACCCACGCGAGGAGCGCGATGAGCGAGATGCTGTGATGGGTGGCCGGGTCCTGGACGTCGCGCGGCGCGCCGAAGACGATCGTCCGCAGCCGGGAGAGGCGGCGCCGCGGCGGGAGCGCCGAGGGTGGCGCGACCGGTGGCTCCCTGGACGGCGGCGTGGGTTCGGGCGTGCCTGCGCTCATCCGCGCATCCTGCCGATGGGGGCGTCAGCGCGGGATCAAGACCGGCGCGCGCCGCATCAAGACGGCATCAAGACGCCGGAAATACCGAGGCGCGGCGGGCGCCAGGGCGCGGGGAGCGCCCCTTGATGCCGCGTTGACGCCCGGCGCCCGCACCTTGACCCCGTGCTGACGCGGCGGCCGGTAACGTCTCCACCCGAGGAGGCCGCATGCAGCAGAGCTCGCACCACGTGGACCTCGAGGTCGCGCCGCAGCGACGCGCCGTGGACGTCGGCGGCCCGGGCGACCTCGCCCTCGCCGCCGCGATCTTCGCCGTCGCCATCCTGCCCATCGTCGGCGTCCTCGCCGGATCCGGGCACTGGGGCGCCGGCGCGCTCGGGCTCGGGGCGGCCGGCGCGGTCTTCGCCGGGCGCGAGATATGGGCCTGGGTCGCGGCGGCGATCCGCCGCGGCTGACGTTCGCGTTGAAGCCGGAGGGACCCGCGCCTTAGACGCCCCCGGGTGACTCGCCCGGACCCCGAAGCGCCCGGCGCGCCCGCGCGCGCGTACCTCGAGGCGGGCGTCATCATGGCGATCGTGACGGCGCTCGCCGCCGCCGCGCGCGCGCTCCTCCACGTCCCCGACGTCGAGATGCTGTTCCTCCTCGGCGTCATGCTCTCCGCGCTCGCGACGAACCGGCGCGCGTCGATCCTCGCCGCGGTGCTCGCGGTCCTCTGCTACGACTTCTTCTTCGTCCCGCCGGCGTACACGCTCGACGTCCTCGACGCGCGCTACTTCCTCACCTTCGGGATGATGCTCGGCATCGGCCTCGTCATCGGGACGCTCACGCTGCGGCTGCGCGAGGAGCGGCACGCGGCCGTGGCGCGGGAGCGCCGCACGAACGCCGTGTACGGCCTCTCGCGCGAGCTCGCCTCGGCGGCGGACGCGCCGGGCGTCGGCCAGGCCTGCGTCGGGGCAGTCGCCGAGGCGTTCGAGTGCGACTCGGCCTTCCTCGTCCGGACGGGGGGCGACGCGCTCGAGGCCGTGGCCGCGTCGCCTCCCACGTTCGCGCTCACGCCGGGCGAGGCGGCGGCGGCGGCGTGGGCGCTCGCGCACGGGCGCGCCGCGGGACGCGACACCGAGAACCACGCCGGAGAGGCCGTGGTGTGCCTGCCGCTCCGCACCTGGGGCGATCCCCTCGCCGTCCTCGCGGTGAAGCCGCCGCGGGACCGGCCGCTCACCGGCGGCCAGCAGGATCTCCTCGACGCGCTCGGCCGCCACGCCGCGGTCGCGCTCGACCGCGTGCGCCTCGCCGACGAGGCGCGCCGCGCGGCGCTGCGGGCGCGCAGCGAGGAGCTGCGGAGCGCGCTCCTCTCGGCGGTCTCGCACGACCTCCGCACACCGCTCGCCGCCATCACCGGCGCGGGCACGCTGCTCCTCGACGAGGGCGTCGCCGACGTGGCGCTGCGGCGCGAGCTCACCACGACGGTGGTGGAGGAGGCGGAGCGGCTCGAGCGGCTCGTCTCGAACCTCCTCGACATGACACGCCTCGAGTCGGGCGTCGTCGAGCCGAGGCGCGAGTGGGTGCCGCTCGTGGAGGTGGTCGGCACGGCCCTCAACCGCCTCGACCGCCAGCTCGGCACGCGCGAGGTGACGGTCGAGATCGCGGACGACGTCCCGCTCCTCTCCGTCGACCCCATCCTCGTCCAGCAGCTCTTCGTGAACCTGCTCGAGAACGCGGTCAAGTACACGCCGCCCGGGTCGGGGATCCTCGTGCGCGCGGCGCGCGCCGGCGGCGCGGTCGCGGTGGAGGTGGCCGACCGCGGCCCCGGCATCCCCGCGGGCGACGAGGAGCGCATCTTCGATCGCTTCCACCGCGCGGCGCAGCCGGGCGTGCGCGGCGCCCGCGGCGTGGGGCTGGGCCTCCCCATCGCCCGCGCGATCGCCCAGGCGCACGGGGGTCGGCTCGCCGCCGAGCACCGCGAGGGTGGCGGCGCGCTCTTCCGGCTCACGCTCCCGCTCGCGACCCCGCCCCCCGATCCCGCCGAGCCGGCCGCCGACCGCGCCGAGCAGGGCGCCCTGCCGTGAGCGCCGCCGGGCCGCTCGTGCTCGTCGTCGAGGACGAGCCGCCGGTGCGGCGCTTCCTGCGCGCCGCGCTCGCGAGCGGCTACCGCGTGGTCGAGGCGGGGAGCGTCGCCGAGGCCGAGCAGCTCGCGCCGGGCCACAACCCCGACGTCTTCCTCCTCGACCTCGGGCTCCCCGACGGCGACGGCATCGACCTCACGCGCCGCCTGCGCGAGTGGACGCGCGCGCCGATCATCGTCCTGTCGGCGCGCGGCCGCGAGGAGGACAAGGTGAACGCGCTCGACGCCGGCGCGGACGACTACCTGACGAAGCCGTTCGGCGTGAACGAGCTGCTGGCGCGGCTGCGGGTCGCGCTGCGCCACGCGCACGCCTCGGCGGAGCAGCCCGCCGTGCTGGAGGCGGGCCCGCTGCGCGTGGACCTCGCCCGCCGCGAGGTCACGGTGGACGGCGCCGCGGTGCACCTCACGCCCACGGAGTACCGCGTGCTCGCGCTGCTCGCGCAGCACGCCGGGAAGGTCCTCACCCACCGTCACATCCTGCGCGAGGTGTGGGGCCCGAACGCCACCGAGGCGCACTACGTCCGCGTGCAGATGGCGGAGCTGCGCAAGAAGATCGAGCGCGACCCCGCGCGGCCGCGGCTGCTCGTCACCGAGGCCGGCGTCGGATACCGGCTGCGCGATCGGATCGAGTGATCGCGCACACGTACGTCACGGTCGTCGCTGTCCCGGTCCGCTCCGGGTGGCCCTCGACAGCTCGCGGTCGAACGCCGCGGCGAAGCTCCGAGCCTCCCTGGGCCCGAATCCGCTCGGGCCGCCCGTCACGGCGCCGCCCTCACGCAGCTCGTGATGGAAGTTGCGCAGCGCCAGCGCCTCGCCGATGTTCTCGGCCGAGTAGACCGTGCCGCGTGGATCGAGCACGATCGCGCCGCGCTCGACGAGCGCGGCCGCGAGCGGGATGTCGGCCGTGATGGCGAGGTCGCCGGCCTCGGCCGCGTTCGCGATGTATCCGTCCGCGACGTCGAGACCCATGCCCACCCGGACGGTCGAGACGTGCGGAGAGGGAGGCAACCGGATGCTCCTGTTCGCGACGAAGATCGCGCTCATCGCCAGGCGCTGCGCCGCCCGTACGACGATCTCCTTCACCGGCGCAGGGCATGCGTCCGCATCGACGTAGATCTTCATGAGGCGTCGCCTCGAGCACACGCG
>JBJMQK010000561.1:0-8179 GCA_045802735.1 Anaeromyxobacteraceae bacterium
CTTCTTCCCCGACGGCTCGCGGATCCTCTACAGCTCGACGCACGCGCAGGGCAGCGCGTGCCCCGCGCGACCGGACATGTCGCACGGGTACGTGTGGAAGCTCGACCCGTTCCAGCTCTACACCGCGCGGCCGGACGGCTCCGACCTCGCGCCGCTCGCGCCCGGGGCCGGGTACAACGCCGAGGCGACGATCTCGCGCGACGGCTGGATCGTCTTCACCTCGACCCGCGACGGGGACCTCGACCTCTACAAGATGCGCCTCGACGGGTCGGGGCTCACGCGACTCACCTCCACGCTGGGGTACGACGGCGGGGCATTCTTCTCGCCCGACGCGAAGCGGATCGTGTACCGCGCGAGCCGCCCCGCGAGCGGCGCCGAGGCCGATGAGTACCGGCGGCTGCTCGCCCAGGGCCTCGTCCACCCGACGAAGCTCGAGATCTGGATCATGAACGCCGACGGGTCGGGGCAGCATCCCGTGACGAACCTCGGCGCGGCGAGCTTCGCGCCGTTCTTCCACCCCGACGGCCGGCGGATCATCTTCGCGTCCAACCAGGGCGATCCGAAGGGGCGGAACTTCGACCTCTACCTCGTGAACGACGACGGCAGCGGGCTCGAGCGCGTCACCTACAACGAGACGTTCGACGGGTTCCCGATGTTCTCGCCGGACGGGAAGACGCTCGTCTTCGCCTCGAACCGCAACGGCAGCCGGCCGGGCGAGACGAACGTCTTCATCGCGGACTGGGTGGAGTGATCATCGCCGGCGCCGCGCGGCAGCGGGCGAGGAGCGCCTCGAGGAACTCGAGCAGCTCCCGGGGGCTCTCGAGGTCCTGGGCGTGGAGGTCGATGCGGTAGACGCGGTCCTTCAGGAAGTAGGCGATGTCGAGGTCGGTCGAGGCGCCGAGCTCGAGGAAGTAGGCGATCGGCAGGACGCGCAGGTCCCGGAGCTTCGTCCAGAGCCAGCGCACGTTCGGATCCGAGAAGGAGTAGCCGACGAGCAGGACCTCGCGGCCCACGACGTCCGAGCAGAAGCGCAGGTCGATGGGGTGCGACGCGAGGCCGGCGCGCCGCTGGAAGTCCGACTCGCCGAGGACGAGCGTCTCGGGGCGGTCGAGCGAGCCGTGCAGCTTGTAGATCGGGAAGCGCGGCACGTACGCGCCGTCCACCTCGTCGAAGCGCCACTCGTGGAGGTCCCGGGCGTCCGCCACCACCTGGTACGGCTTCCCCGCCGCGGCGAACGAGCGCTCGAGGAGGTCGTCGAAGTTCGTCGTGTAGATCGCCGGGACGTGCTCCGCGAGGCGGACGAGCAGCCGGTGGAGCGGCAGGTCCTCGGGGGGCCGGCGCGGCTCGAAGAGCGAGCGCAGCCGCTGGTGCAGGCGCTCCTCGCCGCAGACCCAGCGGAACGCCTCGCCGATCTTGAGGTAGGCGTCGACGGTGAGCGGCGCGCCGGGGCCGGGGGGCTCGAAGCGCGCCGCCGCGTGCGGCACCGCCTCGCGCAGCGCCGGCGCGAGGTCGCGCGCGAGCGCGCACACGACCTCGCTCCACGTCGGCAGGCCCGCCCAGCGCGAGGCGCCGGCGCCGACGAGGACGACGAGCTGGCCGCGGGCGATGCGGCCGGCGAGGTGGTCGAGCACCGGCTCGAGGTCCTGGGGCAGCGCCATCGGCATTCACGTTGCGGCGAAGCCGCGAGGCGCGCAACGCGGGGTCGGCAGCCGCTACCCGCGCGCCGGGCGGTCGGCGAGCCGACCCACGGCGAACGGCGTGAGGTCGACCGGCGCCGGCTTCCCCAGGATCGCGGCGGCGACCGCGTCGGCCGTCACGGGCGTGAGCAGGATCCCGTTCCGGGTGTGCCCGGTCGCGTAGTGAAGCCCGGGGATGGGCGAGGGCCCGAGCACCGGCCAGCCGTCCGGCGACGCCGGCCGGAAGTTCGACCAGGTCTCGATCACGGGCGCGCGCGCCAGCGCCGGCGCGATCTCCACGGCGAGGGAGAGCACCGAGAGGAGCCCGCCGGCGGTGACCGCGCGCTCGTACCCGACCTCCTCCATCGTCGAGCCGCACAGGATGCGCCCGTCGGCGCGCGGCACGACGTAGCCCTTGTCGCTGAAGACGACGCGGGACAGCGCGGGCGGCCGCGTGTCGAGGAGCGCGATCTGACCGCGCACCGGACGGACGGCGCCGCGGGGGAGGCCGCTGCCCTCGACGAGCGCGCTCCAGGCGCCCGCGGCGAGCACCACGGCCCGCGCTCCGATGTGGCCCTGCTCGTGGTCGACGCCGCTCGCGCGGCCGCCGGTCTGGACGATGCGCTGCACCTGGCCGGTCTGGAAGCGGGCGCCCGCGCGGTGCGCCGCGAGGTAGAGCGCGCGCGCGAGGAGGCGCGGATCGACCGACGCCTCCCCCGGGAAGTAGAGCGCGCCGCGCGCGGCCGGTGAGAGCCCGGGCTCGAGCGCGCGGGCGGCATCGGGGTCGAGCACCTCGGCGGCGATCCCGTGGCGGAGGAGCTTCTCGGCGCGGGCGGCGAGCACGTGCGCGTGCGCGTCGTCGAGCGCCACCTCGAGCGTGCCGCCCCCGCGGTAGCCGATCGCGACGCCCGTCGCCCGCTCCAGCTCCGCCGCGAGCGCCTCGTAGCGCGCGAGCGACGCGCGGCAGAGGTCGTAGAACGGGCCCGGCTCGACCGCCTCGACGCCGGGGGACAGGATGCCGCCCGCGGCGCTCGAAGCCTCCGCGCCCGGGATGCTGCGCTCGAGCACGAGGACGTCCTGCCCGGCCTGGGCGAGGCGGAGCGCGACCGCGCAGCCCTGCACGCCCGCGCCGATGACGACCACGTCGTGGATCATGCGCGGAGCCTAACTCCGCCCCGCGCGGGGCCGCGCGAAAAAGCTACCGCGGCGGGGGTTCGCCGCAGGAGCCGGGAGCGGCGCCGTCGGCGGGGCTCGTCGGGCAGGCGATGATCCCGTGCAGGAGGAGGTCGTAGAGATGCTTCCGCCACGCGTCGGGCGAGAGCGGCTCGGCGAAGAACGGGCGCGTCGCGTCGTGCGCCGACGCGACGAGCGCGGCGAGGCCGCCGATCGAGAACACCGCCAGCATCGGATCGACACCGCTGCGGAACGCCTGGCCCTCGGGGCCGTTCTCGGCGATGGCGCCGGCGACGCGCTTCAGGGGGTCGACGAGCGCCGGCTCGGCGGCGACGAGCTGCGACAGGAACGGGCCGCCATCGAGGAACTCGCGGATCAGGATCTGCGCGCCCACGGTGTCGCGCATGTTCGCGTCGAGGTAGGCGCCGACGACGGCGGGGGCGCCGCTCCCGGCCTCGACGAGCGTCACCACCTCGCGCAGCATGCCCTGCCACATCGATCGCAGCACGTCGAGGTAGAGCGCCTTCTTCGAGCTCCAGTGGCGGTACAGGAGCGCGACGTTGCACCCCGCGCGCCGCGCGATGCCTTGAACGCGCGCGCCGTGGTAGCCACGGAGCGAGAACTCGATGCGGGAAGCTTCCCAGAGGCGCTCGGCGATGCCCGGACGCAAGTTGGGTGGCGTGTCACGGTTAGCGGCAGAAGCGTCCACTGGGTTCCACGCTTTCTACTGCGGCGAGTTGACGCGGGTCAAGGAAACCCTTGACCTGCGGTACGTCGAGGGCTCGCTCGCGGCGCCGCCCCCCCTTGCTGGTACAACACACCATGTGTCCCGAGGACGTGCCATCCTTCACGCGGACCTCGACGCGTTCTACGCCTCGGTCGAGCAGCTCGACGACGCCCGGCTGCGCGGGCGTCCGGTGATCGTGGCGGGGCCCTCGCACCGGGGCGTCGTGTGCGCGGCGAGCTACGAGGCGCGGCGCTTCGGCGTCCGCTCGGCGATGCCGACGATGCGCGCGCGGAAGCTCTGCCCCGGCGGCACCTTCGTCGCGCCGCGCTTCCCCCGCTACCACGAGCTGTCCCGGCGCGTCTTCGCGGTGTATGGCCGCTACACCCCGCTCGTCGAGCCGCTCTCGCTCGACGAGGCCTTCCTCGACGTGACCGCGAGCCTCGCGCTGCACGGGCCCGCGCGCGACATCGCGCGGGCGATCAAGCGAGCGGTCAAGGAGGAGGTCGGCCTCACCGTCTCGGCGGGGGTCGCCGACGTGAAGCTCGCAGCCAAGATCGCGAGCGACCTCGGGAAGCCCGACGGGCTCGTCGAGGTGCCGGCGGGGACGACCGCCGCCTTCCTGGCGCCGCTCCCCGTGGCGCGGCTGTGGGGCGTCGGCGAGGTCACCGGCGCGGCGCTCGCCGCGATCGGCATCCACCGCATCGGGCAGCTCGCGGCCGCGCCGGAGGCGCTCCTCTCGGGCGCCCTCGGGCCGCGCCACGCCCGCGACCTGCGGGCGCTCGCCCGCGGCGACGACCCGCGCGAGGTCGTCCCCGACGAGGAGGCGAAGAGCGTCGGCGCCGAGGAGACCTTCGAGCGCGACGTCGTCGGCGCGGAGGCGCTCCTTCCGCAGCTGCGCGCGCAGGCGGAGCGCGTCGGCGAGCGGCTGCGCGAGTCGGGGAAGCGCGGGCGCACCGTGACGCTGAAGCTCAAGTACGCCGACTTCGAGCAGGTCACCCGCCGCTGCACCCTCCCCCGGCCCACCGACGACGGCAAGGCGATCTACGACGCCGCCGCGGCCCAGCTCGCCCGCGCCGACACCGGCCGCGCCGTCCGGCTCACCGGGGTCGCGGTGAGCGGCTTCGACGCCGCGCCGGCCGAGCAGCTCGGGCTCTTCGAGGGGCGCGCTCGCGACGACGATCGGCGCACCCGCCTCAACGCCGCGCTCGACCGCATCGCCTCGCGCCACGGCGAGGGCGCGGTGCGCCCCGCCAGCGCCGCCCCGGAGGGCGGCGCCGCGGGGCGCGAGGACCGCGAGCATTGAGCGTCGGGGCGGCGGGATGGCCTACAAGCTCTTCAGGTACTGCACGAGGTCGGCCTTCTGGTCGGCGGTGAGGCCGAGAGACCGCTTCGTGTCGTAGGTGTTCACCACGTCCGCGAGCGTCGCGGCGGTCCCATTGTGGAAGTACGGCGGGTGCTGCCAGAGGCCCTTGAGCGGCGCCGTCCGGTATTGCTTCGTCGCGCTGCGCGACGCGTAGCTCGGGGCTCCGCCCGGCTCCGGCTCGGCCACCGAGTCGGTCGGCGGATGCAGGGTCGTGTTGGCGTCGGTGAACTCCGGGCCGCTGTGGCACGTGGCGCACTTCGCGACGCCATTGAACACCGCCTGGCCGCGCGCGGCCGCCGCGGCGTCGAAGCTGCCCGCTGGCGGCGCGGGCGGGGCGAGGGAGAGCTGGTACGCCTGGAGCCCGGGGAGCTTGCTGCTCACGAGGTCGTCCCCTCCGCTCGGGATGTTGTTCACGTTGACGCCGGTGCGCGGCTCGGAGAACGTGCCGTGCCCGCCCATCTGCGTGACCCCGACGTAGCGGTTCCAGTACTGGATGTCGTCGCCGTCGCCGGTCGCGGTGATCTTGTTGATGCCCTGGAGCCCGTAAGCGGGCGGGATCACCTGCGGGCCGTTCTTCGCGTCGAAGTTGAAGCGCGGGTCGTACATGCCGGCCGGCCAGGAGGCGTAGACGTCCTTCGCTGGCGACGTGGCCAGCGCGGGCGACGTCGCGATGATGGCGCCCACTTGGAGGTCCCGGTTCGGCCAGCCGTCGAGCCGCTTGCCGATGCCCTTAGCCGTGGGGCCGAGCACCTGCACCGCCGAGTCGTCGACGGTGGAGTGGCAGAGCGCGCAGGTGACGCCGAGGCGCGTGAGCTTGTCGTTGCCGCTCGCGTCCTTCTCGACCGTGCCCTTCACGCCGACGACGGCGTTGAGCTTGAGGAGCGCGAGCGTCGTCGCAGCGTTGTCGAGCGGCACGGCGCCGCTCTTGATCCCGGCCACCACGTCGGCGGGGATCGCGTCCACGTCGACCTTGAGTCCGAGGCCGAGCGCCTGGACCGGCGTCAACGTCTGCACGACCTCGTTGAGCCGCAGCGTGTCCGTCCAGTTCGTCTCGTCGCCGAACGTGTCGAAGCGGAAGGTCTGCTGGCCGGCTGCGACGAGGGCCGGGTCGAGGGGGGGGGGCGCGTTCGACTTCGCGTCGCTGCCGCAGCCGGCGAGCGCGGCGGCGGCGAGCGCGGCGAGCGCGAGCCGCGAGAGGCGTCCGGACCCGGTCCAGGTCTTCGTCTTCGTGCTGATTCGGCGCATGCGTCGTCTCCTGTGGGTGAAAGTGGAGCGGCACTGGCAGCCGCGCCAGCCGCACGTCGGGTTCGAGAGGCGGGGTGTCGCGAGGTGACGGCGCGACCCGACGAGGCCAAGGTCCGGCGGCCCCGCCGACGCGCCGCGACGGCCCCCGGGCGGGCGGGAGCGGTCGCCCGGCGGGGCGCCCCGCGGGCGTCGGGGGGACAGCGCGTCGCCCCCCGGGTTCCTCCCGCGCGCCGCGATGATGACCTTCCCCGCATGGCGACCGCGCGCGTCGGCGAGGAGCTGTCGACAGAGAAACGCTCCTCGGGCGAGCTCGACGCACGCGCCGACGCGCTGCACGCCCTCACCGAGGACGCCGTCCCGTTCGTCGTGGCGGGCGCCTATGCGTTCTTCGAGTACACCGGCATCTTCCGGGACACGAAGGACCTCGACGTCTTCCTGCGCCGCCGCGACCTCGACGCGGCCTTCGCGTCCCTCGAGCGGGCCGGCTTCCGCACCGAGCTCCTCGACCCGGTGTGGCTCGGGAAGGGCTATCGCGGCGAGTGGTTCGTCGACCTCATCTTCTCGTCGGGCAACGGCGTCGCGGTCGTGGACGACCTCTGGTTCGCGAACGCGCGCGAGGGCGAGGTCATGGGCGTCCCGGTGCTGCTCGCGCCGCCGGAGGAGATCATCTGGTCGAAGGGCTTCGTCTGCGAGCGCGAGCGCTTCGACGGCCACGACGTCGCGAACCTCGTCCGGGCCTGCGGCGACGACATGGACTGGGACCGGCTCGTCGCGCGCTTCGACGACCACTGGGAGGTCCTGCTGGCGCAGCTGCTCCTCTACCGGTTCTCGTTCCCGTGCGAGCGCTCGAAGGTGCCCGACCGCATCATGCGCGAGCTCATGCGGCGCACCGTCGAGACGATCTCGGAGGGCGACTGGGAACGGCGCATCTGCCGCGGCCCCTTCGTGTCGAAGGTGCAGTACCAGCACGTCCTCGAGCACCTCGGGTACGAGGACGCGAAGGCGTTGCGCGCCGCCGGACAGCCCGGGGCCGGGCACGCGCCCGCGCAGGAGGGGGCCGATGCCGAGCTTTCGCCTGGCGGCGGTGGGTGATCTCCACTGCCGTGAGGACCAGCACGGGCGCTTCCGCGAGCTCGTCCGTGCCGTGAACGGGGAGGCCGAGGGCCTCGTCCTGTGCGGCGACGTGACCGACCGCGGGCTCGTGGACGAGGCGAAGACGCTCGCCGAGGCGCTCGCGCTCCTGCGCGTGCCCTGCGCCGCCGTGCTCGGGAACCACGACTACGAGGCCGGCCACCACCGCGACATCGCCCGCATCCTGCACGAGGTGAAGGTGCAGGTGCTCGACGGCGAGTACGCGGTGCTCGACAAGCGGCTCGGCGTGGCGGGCGTGAAGGGCTTCGCCTGCGGCTTCGAGAAGGGCACGCTCCAGGCGTTCGGCGAGCCCGCGATCAAGGCCTTCGTGCAGGAGGCGGTGAACGAGGCGCTGAAGCTCGAGGCCGCGCTCGGCCAGATCGACACGCCGCACCGGGTGGTGATCCTGCACTACGCGCCGGTCGCCGCGACGACCGAGGGCGAGGCCCCCGAGATCCGCCCGTTCCTCGGCACGAGCCGCCTCGCCATGCCGGTCGACGCGTTCGGCGCGCAGGCGGTGTTCCACGGCCACGCGCACCACGGCGCGCTCGAGGGCCGCACGCCGCGCGGCATCCCCGTCTACAACGTCGCGATGCCGCTCCTCCGCAAGCACTTCAACGACAAGCGCTTCCGCGTCGTCGAGCTCGAGGACCCGCGCGACGAGGCCTGGGCAGCGGCGCACGGCGAGGACGCCGCCCTCACGCATTGAGCGGATCGATCTTCCGTTCGGCCCTGAGCGTAGCGAAGCGGAGTCGAAGGGCTACGCCTTCGCCTCGCGGCCGGCGCCCGCCTCCACCGCGCGCGGCCCCGCCGCGAAGCGCGTGAGGGTCTCGGCGATCTCGCGGTTCACGCGCTCGAGCAGGT
>JBJMQK010000587.1:0-4274 GCA_045802735.1 Anaeromyxobacteraceae bacterium
CTTCGTCATCCAGTGCAACCGCCCCGAGGCGGTGAGCGACCACTACAAGCGCTTCATCGAGAACCGCATGCGCGACGCGTTCGGCCTCGTGGTGCCGATCCGGATCGTCTACAAGGAGCGCAAGCGCCGCAGCCGCCCGCCGCCCACGGCGAAGCGGTAGGCGACGCACAGCGCTTGGCGCTTGACCGCGCTCGCCGTCGAAGTCTAAATTGTGCCGTTTTTACAAGATCTTTCGTCGGGAGAAGGGCCCATGTCGAAGACTGCGCACGAGCTGACCCGGAAGGAGATGAAGGGGCCGGACAAGTTCCAGGTCGCCGCCGCCGACGCCGCGTCGTGGGCGGCGAAGCGCCAGAAGCAGATCGTCGCCGCCGTCGTGGCGCTGTTCGCGGTCGTCGCGGTGGTGATCGCGATCTCCGCCTACCTCGACGCGAACCAGGGGAAGGCGGGCGCCGCGCTCTACAAGGCGCTCGACGCCGCCTCGGGTGAGATCTCGGCCGTGCCGCTCCCGAACTTCGACCGCCCGCTCTACAAGACGGCCGAGGAGAAGGAGAAGGCGGTGCTCGCCGAGGCCGACAAGGTCCGCGAGCGCTTCGGCGGCTCGCGCGCGGCGGTGACGGCGACGCTCGTCGCCGGCGACGCCCAGCTCGCGCTCAAGGACTGGGACAAGGCGATCGCCTCGTACCAGCAGTTCCTCGACAAGGCGCCCGCCGACGACAGCCTGCGCTTCGGCGCGCTCGACGGCCTGGCGCGCGCGCAGGAGGGGAAGGGCGACCTCGACGCCGCCCAGAAGACCTGGGACAAGGCCGCCGCCATCGCGTTCTTCAAGGATCGCGCGGCGCTCGAGCGCGCGCGCGTCCTCGCCAAGGCCGGCAAGCCGGACGAGGCGAAGAAGGCGCTCGAGGGCGTCGCCAAGGACTCCGCGCTCGCCGGCGAGGTGCAGGAGCGGCTCTCGCGCCTCGGGGCGAAGTAGATGGTGAAGCTGCTCGCGCTCGCGCTCGCGGCGCACGCCGCGTCGCTCCTGCCGCCCGCGCCGGTGAAGCTGTGGGACGTGGCGTGGACGCGGCGGCTCGTCGCGCCGACGCTGCTCGAGTGGAAGCCGCGCGAGCAGGGTGGCCCCGCGGTGGATCCCACCACCGGGACCGTCGTCGTCGGCACGCGCGACGGCGTGCTGCGGGCCTATGGCGAGGGCGGGCAGCTCCTCTGGGACTTCCAGGCGAAGGGGCCGTTCGACGCCACGCCGCGCATCGACGGCCCGACGGTGTACGCCGGCTCGAGCGACGGGCGGCTCTACGCCCTCGAGCTCGGCTCCGGGGCCCTGCGCTGGAAGTACGAGGCGGGCGAGGAGGTCGGCACGACGCCGGCCGTCGGCGCCGGGCTCGTGCTCGCGATGACGCTGCAGGACACGCTCGTCGCGGTGGACGCGAAGACGGGCGCGTGGAAGTGGCACCACCGCCGCGAGTCGCACGAGGGCTTCACCATCCGCGGCGCCGCGGGCGTGACGATCCACGGCGACGTCGCCCTCGGCGCCTACTCCGACGGCACCGTGGCGGCGCTCGACCTCCTCACCGGCGCGACGCGCTGGGAGCGGCGCGTCGCGCCGAAGGCCGACTTCATGGACATCGACTCCACGCCCCGCGTCGAGGGCGGGAAGGTGTTCGTCGCCGCGTACTCGGGGTCGGTCCTGGCGCTCGACCTCGCCACCGGGAACCAGCTGTGGGAGGCGAAGACGCCGACGCCCCTCCGCCTGCTGACGCGCCGCGATGTGGTGGTCGCCATCACGGCGACGCAGGTCGTGGGCTACGCCGCCAAGGACGGCGCGGTGCGCTGGACGATGCCCCTCGGCGGCAACCCGGGGGGCGAGCCGGCGCTCGTCGGCGGCCGCGGCGCGATCCCGAACGGCAGGGGCCTCATGTTCATCGACCTCGACCGCGGGCGCCTGCTCCGCGTGTTCGACCCGGGGACCGGCGTCTCGGCGCCGCCGGGCGGGCGCGGGACGCGCGTGTACATCCTGTCGAACGGCGGCGAGCTCGTCGCGCTCGACCTCGCCTGATGCGCAGCGTCCGCGTCGTCGCGGCGGTGGTCCGGCGGGAGGGCCGCACGCTCATCACGCGGCGCAAGGACGACGCGGAGCGCGGCGGCCTGTGGGAGTTCCCGGGCGGCAAGGTGGAGGCCGGAGAGGCCGAGCCGGCTGCGCTGCGGCGCGAGATCGCCGAGGAGCTGGGGTGCGAGGTCGCCGTCGGCGAGCTCCTCCTCCGGCACCGCCACCGCTACCCCGATCTCGACGTCGAGCTGGCCTTCTACGCCTGCGCGCTCCCCGAGGGCGCGGCGCCGCGCGCGATCGGCGTCGCCGAGATCGCCTGGGCCGCGCCGGGGACGCTCGCGTCCTATCCGTTCTGCGAGGCGGACGTGCCGGTGCTGGCCGCGCTCGAGGACATCCGTTCGCCCTGACGAGCGTAGCGCCGCAGGCGCGGAGTCGAAGGGCGGAAGGCCCCCTCCGTCCCCCTGAGCCGAGCCCCATCCGTTCGCCCTGAGCGTAGCCGCGCAGCGGCGGAGTCGAAGGGCGGTGCTGGACTACCGGCGCCGCCGCTTCGCCTGCGCCTTCTTCGGCGCGGCAGGCCGGTCGCCGGTCGTCTTGAGCTTCACCACCAGCGGAGCGAAGGCGCGCCCGCCTTGGTCGTGCGGCTCGCGCGTCGTGGCGCCGTCGAGGTGGAGCGCGTAGCGCGTGCCCGGGCGCAGCGGCTCGACCGGGACGAGCTGGTACTTCGTCCAGGTGGCGCCGAGCTCCGTCGTCCCCGTCGAGGCGACCATCGCGTCCTGCTCGTCGTGCAGCGCCAGCCGCCCGTCGGCGACGTGCGCGGCCACCTCGATGCGGAAGGCCGCGCCGGGATCGACGAGCGTCAGGTCGTCGCGCGAGAGCGGGAGGTCCTGGCCGGAGCTCGAGGCGACAGCGGCGGTGATGGGGAGGGGGGAAGGGGGTGCAGGGGCCTTCGGCTCCGGGACGGCGGTGGTCGGCGGAGTCGAGGTCGTCGGCGTCGGCGTCGAGGTCGGGGTCGAGGTCGGGGTCTGGGTCGGGGTCGGGGTCGGAGTCTGGGTCGAGGGTGGGGTCGAGGGCGGGGTCGGGCTCGCGTTCGCCGCGTCGGGCTGGCCCATGGGAGCGCTCGCCCGGTCGCATCCTGCACAGAGGGCCAGACAGAGGGCGGCGAGGCGTGCGATCGTGCGCGTCACGGACAAGAATTACCACGGCCTGAGCCCCGTCGAAGGGGGCAGGGGACCAAGGACATGAGCATGACCAGCTCGCGCGATGCCAACGCTGTGGCCCTGACGCTGAGCCTGGGGGCGTCGCTCGCGGTGGCGCTCACCCTCGCCTGCGGCGGGGGCGAGCCCAAGACCACGGGTAAATTCGCTGCGTCGAGTACGCTCGCCGGGAAGTGCGCCGCGCCGCGCCCCGGGACCAGGGACGCCCGCGGCAGCCTCGACGACGAGAAAGCCTGGCTGCGCTCCTGGAACGACGAGCTGTACCTCTGGTACCGCGAGGTCCCGCAGACCGTCCTCGACGCCCCCGGGGCGTACGCCACGCCGGTCGAGTATTTCGCTGCGTTGAAAACGCCGGCGCAGGTCGGGGGAAAGCCGAAGGACCAGTTCCATTTCTTCCTCCCGACCGACGTCTGGAACCAGCTCTCGCAGTCGGGAATCCAGGCCGGGTATGGCGTCCAGTGGGCGCTCCTCGGCACGACGCCACCGCGCCGGGCCGTCGTCGCCTACGTCGAGAGCCCGTCGCAGGCCCAGACCGCCGGGATCCGGCGCGGCCTCGAGGTCGTGACGGTCGACGGCGTCGACCTCGTGAACGACGCGACGCAGGCCGGCGTGAACATCCTCAACGAGGGGCTCTTCCCGACACAACTCAACGAGCAGCACGTGATCGTGCTGAAGGATCCCACCACCCCGGCAACGGTGACCGCGACGCTCACCGCGCAGAACGTCACCTTCGCGCCCGTGCATACGGTGAAGACCGTCGGCACCGGTGCTGATACGGTCGGTTACATCCTCTTCAACGACCACGTCGCGACCGCTGAGGGTGCGCTCGTGAACGCGGTGCACACGGTGCAGGGTGCCGGCGCGAAGGACCTCGTGCTCGATCTCCGATACAACGGCGGCGGGCTGCTCGGCATCGCCAGCGAGGTCGCCTACATGATTGCGGGGCCGGCGAGGACGACCGGCAAGACCTTCGAGAAGAC
Source organism: Anaeromyxobacteraceae bacterium (assembly GCA_045802735.1). Classification (GTDB taxonomy): domain Bacteria; phylum Myxococcota; class Myxococcia; order Myxococcales; family Anaeromyxobacteraceae; genus Anaeromyxobacter_A. The sequence continues at coordinate 4,236 of JBJMQK010000587.1, forward strand.
GATCTTCTCGGACAAGTACCCGACGAACGATCCGGTCAC
>JBJMQK010000621.1:0-5535 GCA_045802735.1 Anaeromyxobacteraceae bacterium
CGGCGAGCGTGAGCGCCGCCAGCGCCGGGACCGTGCTGGTCCCGGCGAGCGCGCAGCCGACGAGGCCGACCGCGCCGGCGAGGAGCGGGCCCGCCACGTGCCAGCGGCGCTCGCGCCTGCGGTCGGCGCTCCGCCCCAGCAGGATCATGGCGACCACCGTCGTGCCGTACGGGATGGCCGAGAGGAGGCCCACGTCGAGCACGCTCTTCACCCCGGCTGCCTTGATGAGCGTGGGGAGCCAGAAGGAGATCGCGTACTGCCCCATGAGGCAGGTGAAGTACACGATGGACATGTGCCAGATGCGCCGGTCGGCGAACATGGCGCGGATCGACGGGTGCGCCCCGATGTCCTGCCGCTCCCGCTCGATGTTGCGCTCGAGGACCAGCTTCTCCGGCTCGGAGAGCCAGTGCGCCGCGCGGATGCCGTTGTCGAGGTAGAGGATCACGCAGACGCCCATCACGAGCGACGGGATCGCCTCGATGAGGAACATCCACTGCCAGCCGGCCAGGCCGTGGAGGCCCGAGGCGCTCTGCATGATCCAGCCGGAGAGCGGGTTGCCGAGGAGCCCGGACAGCGGGATCGCAGACATGAAGAGCGCCACGATGCGAGCGCGCCGCGCACTCGGGAACCAGTAGGTGAGATAGAGGATGATGCCCGGGAAGAAGCCTGCCTCGGCGACGCCGAGCAGGAAGCGCACCCCGTAGAATTGCCACGGGGTCCGCACGAGGAGCATGCACGCCGAGAGGATGCCCCAGCTGATCATGATGCGGGCGATCCAGAGCCGCGCGCCCACCCGGTGCAGGACGATGTTGCTCGGCACCTCGAACAGGAAGTAGCCGAGGAAGAAGATGCCGGCGCCGAGTCCGAAGGTGGTCTCGCTGAACCTGAGATCCGAGAGCATCTGCAGCTTCGCGAACCCGACGTTCACGCGGTCGAGGTAGTTCCCCACGTAGCAAACCATCAGGAACGGTACGAGGCGGCGGGCCACCTTGCGGTAGGCCCCATCCTCGATGCTGCGCTCGACCGGGCGCACCGCCTCGCGCTGGAGGAGGTTGTCGCGGGTGATGTCGGCCATGGCCTGGGCTCCCTCTCGTGCCGGCGTCGAAGTCTCGTCCGCCTGGACGCCCGGCCGCGCCCGTCGCGCGGGCACGAGGAAACGATGCGGCGTCGGGCAGGGCTCGTCCAGCGCCTGCCTTCACACCACTCGGCCGCCGTCCGGCGTCACGCCTGCGCCGCGGCGCCAGGTCCCGCGGCTGCCCAGGGCTCTGCCGCGCGGGTGGCGCTCTCCCGCGCGGCGCAGCGCGGCAGCCGGACCGTGAACCTCGTCCCGCGCTCCGCGGTCGACTCGACGGCGAGCGCTCCGCCGTGCGCCGTCACGATCTGCCGCGCGATGAAGAGGCCCAGCCCGAGCCCGGGGGCGTGCGATGCCTCGCGCGAGCCCCGGCAGAACGGCTCGAAGATGACGGCGAGGAGCTCCCGTGGAATCGGCGGTCCCTGGTTCTCGACGTGGACGAACGCCTCGTCCGCGTCGCCGCCGACGGAGACGCGGACGGGGACGTCGCGCGCGCCGTGCTGGAGCGCGTTCGAGACGAGGTTCGAGACCACCTGCGCGAGGCGCGCCGGGTCCCAGGTGCCGCGCCCGTCGCCCGCGACCTCGAGCTCGACGACGCGCTCGGGCTGCGCGGCGGCCACCTCGTCGATCACGCGCCGGCAGACGTCGTGGAGGTCGGCGGACACGGGCGCGATGGGGAGCTCGCCCGTGAAGCGGGTGCGCGTGAAGTCGAGCAGGGTCCCGATCATCTCGAGCATGCGGTACCCGGCGCGGTCGATCTCGGCGACGCAGTCGCGCGCGCCCTGCGGGAGGTCGCCGCGGCGGAGCAGCAGCGACGCCAGCGAGCGCACCGCGGCGAGCGGGTTCCTGAGGTCGTGGCCGAGGATGCCCATCATCTGCTCGCGGAACGCGACCGCCTGCGCGAGCTGCTCCTGCGCCTGCTTCTGCTCGGTGATGTCGGTCGCAGCACCGGTCAGGCCCACGATGGAGCCCGTGCGGTCGCGCAGCGGCTCCTGCGAGACGAGGAGGTAGCGCGGCTCGCCCGACGGAGGCGTGATCCGCACCTCCTCGTGCACGCGCTCGCCGCCCCGGAAGACGGCGTCGTCGAGCGCGTCGAGGAGGACCGCGTCGTCGTGGGGGACGATCTCCTCGTTGCTCTTCCCGAGGACCTCCTCCGGCCGGTAGCCGAGCGGCGGGTTGTAGATCCACCGGTACCGCCCGTGCACGTCCTGCTCGAAGAGGGTCACGCGGGAGTGGGCGAGCGCGACGCGGAATCGCTCCTCGGTCTGGCGGAGCTTCTGGTGCACGCGCGCGTTCTCGACGACCTGCGCCGCCCGGTTCACGAGCTCCTCGGCGACGGCGACGTCCTCCGCTCCGTGCCGCCGGCCCGACTCGGCGGTCATGATGAACGTCACCGTCGCGAGCGAGCTCGAGACGTGCACGGGGACGGTGAGCACCGAGCACACGCGCAGCTGCCGCGCGAGGTCCAGGTATTCGCCGTCCGTCTCCTGCCGCAGCATCTCGTCCGTGTACTCCGGCACGAGGATGGGGCGGCGCGACTGCAGCGCGCGCGCCGAGGGCAGGCGCTGGCGGGCCGCGTGATCGAGCGGGAACGCGCGCAGCGCGGCAGCGAGCGGGGCTCGCGCCGGATCGCGATGCGCCACCTCCATCCGGCGCGGCGCGCCGTCCTCGAGCACGTCGACGATGCACCAGTCCGCCAGCTCGGGGATGGAGAGGCGCGCGACGGCCGCGAGCGCGGCCTCGTAGTCGAGCGTCCCGACGAGATCCCCCACCTTCGACAGCAGGGACAGCCGGGCCACGAACCTGCAGCCATGCTCGCCCGACTCCATGCTCACCTCCTCGCAAGTGTCCCGGGCGCGCCGCGGAGCCACCGCGGCCGAGGGATCGCATAACGACCGCCGCCGCCCCGGACCACCTGTCCGCGGTCGCCCCGTCCGGAACGCGCGCCGCGGGAATGGCCGCCGCGTCCGCGCAAGGAGGTCGCGTCGCGCTGCTCGACCCCTGAGCGATCCGCTCACCCGGCGCGCCGCGCGGCGCGAGCGCGACGGCGAAGGCGCAGCGCCGCAGCGCGGATCGCGCTGGCCCGTCCGCTGCAACGCGCTCCTCCCGTCACTCGGGGAGCTTGCATGAAGACGAAGACGAAGCAGCGCATCATGGTGGCCGCCGGCCTCGTGGCCGTCGTCGGAGCCCTCGCCGGCGTGAAGGCCAGCCAGATCTTCACGATGGTGAGGGCGAGCGAGTCCTTCGCCCCGCCGCCGGAGGCGGTGGCCTCCGCCAGGGTGGAGAAGGCGCGCTGGGAGGCGACGCGGGCTGGAATCGGCTCGATCGTCGCGGTGCGCGGCGTGACGATCGCCGCGGAGCTTCCGGGGCGCGTGCGCGACATCGGGTTCGAGTCCGGCGCGTCCGTGGAGCGCGGCGCGGTCCTCGTCCGGCTCGACACCTCCGCCGAGGAGGCGCAGCTCGCCTCCGCGCTCGCCGAGGCGTCGCTCGCGCGGACCAACCTCCAGCGCGCGCGGGCGCTCCGGCGCGGCGGCGCCAACGCCCAGGCCGACCTCGACACCGCCGGGGCGCGATCGCAGCAGGCGGACGCGACGGTCGCGAACCTGAGGGCGACGATCGCGAAGAAGACGGTGCGCGCGCCGTTCGACGGCCGCATCTCGATCCGCCAGGTCGAGCTCGGCCAGATCGTCTCCCCGGGGACGGCGATCGCGTCGCTGCAGGCCGTCGACCCCATCCACGCCGACTTCTGGCTCCCGCAGCAGGCGCTCGCGGAGCTCCGGCCCGGCGAGCGCGTGCGCCTGCGCTCCGACGTCTACCGCGACGCGCAGTGGACAGGCGAGGTGACCACGGTGAACCCCGAGGTCGACCCGGCCACGCGCAACGTGCGCGTGCGCGCGACGTTCCCGAACCGCGACGGCCGGCTCCGGCCCGGGATGTTCGTCAACGTCGAGGTCCTCTCCTCGGACGTGCGTTCCGTGCTGATCGTCCCCGCCACCGCGGTCATGTTCGCGCCCTACGGCGACTCGGTGTTCGAGGTCGAGGAGAAGAAGGACCCGTCGGGCAAGGCCGCGACGGTCGTGCGGCAGAAGTTCGTGCGCGTCGGCGAGCGGCGCGGTGACTTCGTCGAGGTGACGTCGGGCCTCGCCGCCGGCGAGCGGGTCGTCTCGAGCGGCGCGTTCAAGCTGCGCAACGGCGCCGCCGTCGCCGTCCACGACGCGCTCGCCCCGAACCCCCGCCTCGCGCCGACCCCCACCGAGGACTGAGGAGCCCCATGCGATTCACCGATCTCTTCATCCGGCGGCCCGTCATCGCGATCGTGGTGAGCCTCGTCATCGTGATCGCCGGCATCCAGGCGATCCGGACGCTCAGCGCCCGGCAGTACCCGCGCAGCGAGAACGCCGAGATCACCGTCACGACGACGTACGTCGGCGCGAACGCCGAGCTGGTGCGCGGCTTCGTCACCACGCCGCTCGAGCGCGTCATCGCGGCCGCCGACGGCATCGACTACATCGAGTCGGAGAGCAAGCAGAACGTCTCCATCATCCGCGCCCGGCTGCGCCTCAACTACGACGCGAACCGGGCCCTCGCCGAGATCGGCTCGAAGATCGACCAGGTGCGCGGCGATCTGCCGAGGGACGCCGAGATCCCGGTGGTGAGCGTGGTCTCGGCGGATAGCCAGTTCGCCTCGACGTACCTGTCGTTCTCCTCGGAGTTCCTGAAGCAGAACGAGATCACCGACTACCTCGTCCGCGTCGTCCAGCCGCGGCTCTCGGCGATCCCCGGCGTGCAGCGCGCCGACATCATCGGCGCGCGCACGTTCGCGATGCGCATCTGGCTGAAGCCGGATCGCATGGCGGCGCTCGACGTCAGCCCGGCGCAGGTCCGGCAGGCCCTCACGGCGAACAATTACCTCGCCGCCGTCGGCGAGACGAAGGGCTCGCTCGTCCAGGTCAACCTCACCGCGAACACCGATCTCCGCTCGGTGAAGGAGTTCCAGCAGCTCGTCGTGAAGAAGAGGGGCGACGCCCTCGTCCGCCTCGGCGAGATCGCGGACGTGGTGCTCGGCGCCGAGGACTACGACGCCGCCGTGGCGTTCAACGGCCAGACGGCGGTCTTCATCGGCGTGTGGGCGCTGCCGAACGCGAACGCGCTCGACGTCGTCCAGGGCGTCCGCACGGAGCTGGCGTCCATCCAGAAGCAGCTCCCCGAGCAGCTGAAGGCGCACGTCGCCTACGACGCCACCTCCTACATCCGCGACGCCATCCACGAGGTGCAGACGACGCTGGCGGAGACGCTCCTCATCGTGGTGGCGGTCATCTTCCTCTTCCTCGGCTCGGTGCGGTCGGTGCTCGTGCCGGTGGTCGCGATCCCGGTGTCGCTCGTCGGCGCCTTCTTCCTCATGCAGGTGTTCGGGTTCACGCTGAACCTGCTCACGCTCCTCGCGATCGTGCTCTCCGTCGGGC
>JBJMQK010000624.1:0-3132 GCA_045802735.1 Anaeromyxobacteraceae bacterium
CGACGTCCACGACCGCAGCGTGGCGCCGCCGTTCCAGCCGTCGGCGAGCACCGCGCGGAAGAGGCCGCCCGCGAAGTCCATCGCCCAGCGGTCGACGATCTGCCCGGGCGCGTCGAACGTCGCGCCGGGCACGATCTTGCCGCCCGGGTCGGAGATGTCGAAGACCTGGAAGCGGGAGCGCGGGCCGTCCACCTCGTAGCGCGACTCGGCGAAGGTCACGCGCTCCGCGGTGATGTGCGCGTGCGCGTCCCAGCCGGTCGCGTCGAAGGTGACCACCTGCACCGGGACCGGCGCGGTCGGGTCCTTGAGGTCGAAGCTCGCGAGGGAGTACGGGTTCGCCGAGGCGCCGCCGGCGACGGCCGTGCCTCCGGGCGCCGCGACGCCGGAGGAGACGCCGCCCAGCGTCGCGTAGGCATACGCGTAGTCCCACCAGCCCCAGCGCCGCGAGAAGACGTAGAGCACGTCGCCGACGATCCGCGTCTCCACCGCCGAGCCCTCGACGTCGAGGCGCGAGAGGACGTGCGGGGCCGCCGGGTTGGACACGTCCACCGCCCACACCTGCGACCCGCCCTCCGGCGCGACGCCGCCCGCGTCCGCGGCCCAGGCCCACACGACGCTGTCGCTCACGGTGAAATAGGCGATGCTGCCGCGCAGGTACAGATCGACCGGCGTCCCGGTGGCGCGGACGCCGTTCGGCTGCAGCGACGGGTGCGCCGGGTCGCTGAGGTCGACGACCTGCAGCCCGCGGAAGCCGTTCAGCACGTAAAGCGTGCGCTCGTCGGGCGCGAGGGCGTACAGGTCGCCCTCCACCACCGCGCGCTCCGCCACGTCGGCGGCCGGGATCGCCGGCACCGCCGCGCCCGCGGCGACGTCGCCGGTGGCGGCGTTGCGGGCGCCCCCGTTCGGCGCCTGCGCGGTGAAGGACTCCGTCCCCGGGGCGCGGTCGCCCCCGCCGGAGCGGCTACAGCCGACCGCGAGGGACGTCCACAGCAGGACCATCCGGGCCACGGTGGAGCGCATGGCACCTCCCCTGCGCACGAAGGTAGCATCTCCGCGCCCGCGCCTCGTCCTCCACACGCGTGGCATCCTGTCCACACGCCCTGCACACGCGCTCCACCCGCGAGATCGCAGCGTTTTCACCGTGCATCCACGGTGAAGCCCGTCGGTCCCCGCTGGTAGGATGCCCGCCCCGTGAACGACACCGAGCTGCCTCGCCGCGGCGGAGCCGCGCCCGCCCTGCAGATGCGCCCCTCGCGCGACCTCCCTCACAACTCCGAGGCCGAGCAGGCCGTCCTCGGCGCGCTGCTCATCGAGGACACCGCGTTCGACCTCGTCGCGCCGGTGATCAAGGCCGAGGACTTCTACCTCCACGCGCACCAGCTCGTGTACGCCGCCTGCGCCGAGCTCGCGCAGGAGAAGCAGGCCATCGACCCGGTGCTCCTGCACCAGCGCCTCGAGGCGAAGGGCCTCCTCGGCGCGGCGGTGCCGCGCGACATGCCGTTCGCCCTGGCGAAGGGGATGGGCACGGCGGCGAACGTGCGCCACTACGCGAACATCGTGGCGGAGCTCGGGCGCGTGCGCCGCCTCATGCTCACCGCACAGGCGATCCTGGCGCGCGGCTACGAGGCCGGCGCGAACGTCCACGAGTACCTCGAGGCCTCGCAGCAGGAGATCTTCCAGGCGGCGCAGGGCGGCACGACCGAGACGCTGAAGCTCATCCAGGAGCCGATGATCCGCGCCATCGAGGCCATCGAGGCCACGCAGGCGCGGGTGCGGGAGGGGAAGAGCACCATCACCGGCGTCCCCACCGGCATCGGCGCGCTCGACCAGAAGCTCCTCGGCCTCCAGCCCGGCGCGCTCATCGTCCTCGCGGCGCGCCCGTCCGTCGGCAAGACCGCCTTCGCGCTCAACATCGCGGCCTACGCGGCGACCAAGGCGCAGAAGCGGGTGGCGGTCTTCTCGCTCGAGATGCCCTCCGAGCAGCTCGCGATGCGCATCCTCGCCTCCGAGGCGAAGCTCGACTTCTGGCGCCTCACGCAGGGCCTCCTGCAGCAGCACGACTGGGACCGCATCATGGCGTTCGGAGACCGGGTCAGCTCCGCGCGCATCTGGCTCGACGACAACTTCGTGCTGTCGCCCGTCGAGCTGCGCGCGAAGTGCCGCAAGATCAAGCGCGAGGGGGGGCTCGACCTCGTGGTCGTCGACTACCTCCAGCTCATGAACGCGCCGGCGGCGTCGCGCGAGCAGGAGATCGCGATCATCAGCCGCTCGCTGAAGAGCCTGGCGAAGGAGCTGGAGGTGCCGATCCTCGCGCTCTCGCAGCTGAACCGCAGCGTCGAGAAGCGCAAGGGCGAGCCGCCCATGCTCTCCGACCTGCGCGAGTCGGGCGCGATCGAGCAGGACGCCGACGTCGTCATGTTCCTGCACCGCCCCGGCGACGACAAGGAGGGCGAGCAGGCGCAGAAGGCCGACGTGCAGGAGATCGAGCTGCACATCGCGAAGCAGCGCCAGGGCCCCACCGGAGTCGTCGAGCTGGTCTTCTTCAAGTCGAATACGTTCTTCGCCGAGAAGCAGCGCGGGGCCTGAAGCGGCGGGCGCGCGGCGCGAGGGAGGCTCGGGTGCTGGTCAACTGCGTCGCGTACCAGGACGGCAAGAAGCTCGCCGAGCTCTCGCCCGACGACATCAGCCGCTACGTGCAGCGGCCGGACTGCCTGGTGTGGGTCGCCCTCGCCGATCCCGACGCGGCGGAGCTCGCGCGCATGCAGCGCGAGTTCGGGCTCCACCCGCTCGCCGTCGAGGACGCGCTCGCCGGCGGCCAGCGGCCGAAGATCGAGGAGTACGGCGACTCGCTGTTCGTCGTCCTGCACACGCTCGAGAACGCGCCGGACGAGCTGCGGACGGGCGAGGTCGACGTGTTCGTGGGCGAGAACTACGTGCTCACGGTGCGGCGCCGGACCGCGCACGGGTTCGCCGAGGTGCGCGCGCGCTGCGAGCGCGAGCCGGAGCTGCTCCGGCTCGGCGCGGGGTACGTGCTCTACGCCGTCATGGACGCCGTCGTCGACCGCTACTTCCCCGTCATCGACGCGCTCGAGGGTGAGCTGGACGTGCTCGAGGAGCGGATCTTCGGGGGGG
>JBJMQK010000671.1:0-8753 GCA_045802735.1 Anaeromyxobacteraceae bacterium
GAGGCCGGGTGCGCGACGAGGCTCTCCACGCCGCCGAGGCTCTCCGCGAGCGTGAACCAGCGCAGCGTGCGGAGGACGTGCTCGACGCGCTCGCGCCGGCCCTCCTTCAGCTCGAAGGAGAGCATCGCGCCGAAGCCGCGCTGCTGGCGCTCTGCGAGCGCGTGCTGCGGGTGCGTCGCGAGCCCGGGGTAGAAGACGCGGTCGATGGCGGGGTGGCGCGCGAGCCAGGCCGCGATGACCTGCGCGCCGGCCTCGTGCGCCTTCATGCGGATGAGCAGGGTCTTGAGGCCGCGCAGCACGAGGAAGCAGTCGTGCGGGCTCTGCGAGGTGCCGAGGAGGTTGTTCACGCTCTGGATGCGCTGCACGAGGGCGGTGCGCCCGGGCGCCGCCACCACCACGCCGCCGACGACGTCGCTGTGGCCGTTCAGGTACTTCGTCGTCGAGTGCACGACGAGGTCGGCGCCGTGCTGGAACGGCTTCTGGAGCACCGGCGACAGGAAGGTGTTGTCGACGACGGTGAGCGCGTCGTGCGCCCGCGCGACGTCCGCCACGGCGCGGATGTCGGTGAGGCGCAGCAGCGGGTTCGACGGCGTCTCGATCCAGACCATGCGCGTGTTCGGGCGGAAGGCGGCGCGGACGGCGGCGAGGTCGGCGAGGTCGAGGTAGGTGACCTCGAGGCCGTAGGTCGCCTTCGCGTGCTCGAGCGCGCGGAAGGTCCCGCCGTAGCAGTCCACCGTGCAGAGCAGGTGGCTCCCCTGCGGGAGAAGGTTCAGCGCCACGATCACCGCGCTCATGCCGGTGCTGGTGCAGGTGGCGCCCGCCCCGCCCTCGAGCACCGTGATCGCGTCCTCGAGCGCGGCGCGAGTGGGATTCCCGCTGCGCGTGTAGTCGTACCCGGCGTTCGTGCAGACGTCGCGGAAGGCGAACGTGGACGTCTGGTAGATGGGCGGCATCACCGCGCCGTAGGCGAGGTCGGGCTGGACGCCGGCGTGGACGCACTGCGTGCCCGGGCGCGCGCCCGCGACGAGCGGCCCGCGGCGCGCCCAGCCCGCCTGCGGCGCCGTGCCGGGCGGCACGATCGTGAAGTGGTAGGCCGGGTTCCCCGGGATGTTGGAGTCGAGGTGGACTTCGTCGGACATGTGCTCCTCGGGGAAGGGGCCGCCGCGGGCCGGTCGGCTGTCGTAGCCTACTCCGGACCCCCCGGGCAACCGCCAGCGGCGTCAGGCGGCGACGAACTGGCGCTCGACGAGGCGCCGGTACGGGCCGTCCTCGATCATGAGCGCGGCGTGGCTGCCCACCTGGACGATGCGCCCGCCGTCGAGCACCACCGCCCGGTCGGCGCCGACCACCGTCGAGAGGCGGTGCGCGATGATGAGCGTGGTCCGGCCGCGCATGAGGCGCTCGAGCGCCTCCTTCACGAGGTGCTCGCTCTCGGCGTCGAGGGCGCTCGTGGCCTCGTCGAGGAGGAGGACGCGCGGGTCCTTGAGGACGGCGCGGGCGATGGCGACGCGCTGCTTCTGCCCGCCGGAGAGCTGGACCCCGCGCTCGCCGACGCGCGTCGCGTAGCCGTCGGGGAACGCCGCCACGAAGTCGTGGGCGTTCGCGGCCCGGGCCGCGGCCACGACCTCGGCCTCGCTCGCGCCGGGGCGGCCGTAGCGCACGTTCTCGGCGATCGTCCCCGAGAAGAGGATCGGCTCCTGCGAGACGACGCCGATCTGGCGCCGCAGCCAGCCCGGGTCGAGCTCGCGCAGGTCCTTGCCGTCGAGCCGGATGCGGCCGCCGTCGGGGTCGTAGAAGCGCGCGAGGAGCTGCGCCAGGGTGGACTTCCCCGCGCCGGAGGGCCCCACCACCGCCACCACCTCGCCGGCGTCCACCGCGAGGTCGATCCCCTGCAGCACCGGCACGTCGCGCCGGGTGGGGTACGCGAACCGGACGCCCTCGAACGCGATGCGACCCTCGACCCGCGCCGGCGCGAGCCCGCCGGCGGGCGCGATGCGCGGCGCGCGGTCCTCGATCTCGAAGATCCGCTCGGCCGCGCCGACCGCCTTCATGAAGTCGGCCCAGAGGTCCGCGAGCGACCCGAGGCTCATCGCGAGGACGAGGGTGTAGACGAGGAACGAGGTGAGCCCGCCGGCGGTGAGCGTCCCCACGGCCACGAGGCGGCCGCCGTACCACAGCACCACCGCGACCGCGCCGTAGCCCGCGCCGGCCGCCGAGCCCATGAACGTGGCGCCGGCGCGGATGCGTCGGCGCGCCGTCTCGAACGCCTTCCACACCGCGGCGCCGTAGCGCTCGGTCTCGCGCGCCTCCGCGTCGAACGAGCGGACGGTGCGCACGCCGGAGATGGCCTCCTCCGCCACCTCGCCCGCGGCGGCGAGCGCGTCCTGCACCTCGCGCGCGAGGCGGCGCACGCGCCGGCCGTACACGACGGCCCCGACGGCGACGGCCGGGACGACGGCGAGCATGACCAGGGCGAGCCGCGCCGAGGTGACGAAGAGGAACGCGACCGCGCCGACGGACGTCGCGAGGTGGCGCAGGCCCATCGAGACGTTGGCGGAGACCGCGCTCTGCAGGACGGAGGTGTCGGAGGCGAGGCGGCTCGTGAGCTCCCCGGTGCGGCGCTCGTCGAAGAACCCGACCTCCTGCTCCAGGATCGAGCGGAAGAGGTCCTTGCGGAGCCGCGTCACCACGCGCTCGCCGGCGACCCCGAACGACCGCGCGCGCAGGGCGATGGCGAGCCCCTGCACGACGGCGAGCGCCGCCATGGCGAGCGCCGCGTGGTCGACCGACGCCGGGCCCGCCGGTCCGAACACGGTGCGGGCGCCGGTGCCGAGCGCGCCGTCGATGATGACGCGGATCGCCTGCGGGTAGAGCAGCGACGCGGCGGCGCCGACCGCGAGGGCGGCGGTGCCGACGGCGAGGACCCGCCACTCGGGCCGGGCGAGGGAGACGATGCGGCGCACCGTGGCGCCGCGCGCGGTGCGCTTGGGGGACTTCACCCGTGAGTCTTAGCGCCGAAGGCGCCCGTTCGCCCTGAGCGGCGCGGATTCGAAGGGCGGAGCGCCTACCGCAGCGACGAGGTCGCCGCGTCGAGCGCGGCCCGCGTCCGCGACGTGTGCTTCTTCGCCATCTGCAGGTGCATCGTCGAGAGGGGCTCGGACGGCAGCATGGTGAACTGGGCCCGCCTGCGCTTCGCGAGCCGCACGATCACGGCGAAGACGATGACGCCGAGCACCACCCAGGACATCACGCGAGCCACCTGCCGGTCGAGATCTGCACGGAAGGGAGAATACCACGCCGCGGGCACGCTGTGCTCGGTCGTCGCATGCACGAAAAGGGGCGCCGCGAGCGCACTACCGCAGCGCGTGCACCACCGGGAGCAGCACGGCGAAGTGGCAGGCCGCTGCCAGGATCACGAGCAGGTGGAACACCTCGTGATACCCGAACACCGCCGGCGCCGGGTCGGGGCGCCGCAGTCCGTACACGAGCGCGCCGACGCTGTAGGCGACGCCGCCCGCGGCGACGAGCGCGAGGCCCTCCGCGCCCACCGCCGCGCGCAAGGTGGATGCGAGCGGGAACACCGCCCAGCCGAGCGCGAGGTAGATCGGCACCGCGACGTAGCGCGGCGCGTCCGGGAAGAGGATCGACTTCGCCACGCCGAAGACCGCGCCGGTCACGACGAAGGCGAGGAGGGCGAGCCCGCGCCCGGGCTCGAGCGCGAGGCAGAGCGGCGTGTACGTGCCCGCGATGAGCACGAAGATCGCGGCGTGATCGAGGCGGCGGAGGACGCGGCGGCGCGCGGGAGACCAGGTCCACACGTGGTAGAGCCCGCTCACCCCGAACATGACGGCGAGGCTCGCGCCGTAGACGCTCGCCGCGACGAGCGCCCGCGCGCCGCTCGCCGCGTGGACGAGCACCGCCCAGCCCGCGAGCGCCGCGAAGAACGCGACGCAATGCGAGACGCCGCGGAGCCGCGGCCTCGCGACGGACGGCTTCACTGCCTCTTCCATCGTGTTCAAGGGCACGCTCGATCGGGCGCGGGTCGAGGCGTCGCTCGTCCGGGCGCGGCGGTCGTCCCGTATCATAGCGGCGCTGCCGAGGCGATGCGCCGCTCGGCACAGGGGGTGGTCCGAGCGCGTCAGCCGCGCCGCGTCACGCCGCCGCCGCAGCGCGGACAGCCCTGCAGCGCGAGGGGCCGCTCGAGCCGGCAGCGCGCGAGGAGCGCCTCGTCGTCGAGGATCTCGGCCGTCGGCCCGTCGCCGGCGACCCGGCCTGCCGCGAGCACGATGGTGCGCGCGCACACCTCGAGCACGAGGTCGAGGTCGTGGCTCGCGACGATCTTCGTGTGCTCGAACGCCTTGAGCTGCGCGATGAGGGCGCGGCGCGACGCCGGGTCGAGCTGGGACGACGGCTCGTCCATGACGAGGATGTCGGGCGACATGGCGAGCACCGCCGCGATCGCCACCGCGCGCTTCTCGCCGCCGGAGAGCCGGTGCGGCGGGCGGCGGCGGAGGTGCAGCGCCGACACGCGCTCGAGCGCCGCGACGACGCGCGCCTCGACCTCGTCCGGGGGGAGGCCGAGGTTCGCCGGGCCGAAGGCGACGTCGTCCTCGACGGTGGGCATGAAGAGCTGGTCGTCCGGGTCCTGGAACACGAGCCCGAGCGAGCGCCGGACGTGCGGGAGCGTCTCCCGCGTCACCGGCCAGTCGCCGACGCGCACCGTGCCGCTCGTCGGCGCGAGCACGCCCGCGAGGTGGAGGAGCAAGGTCGACTTGCCCGCGCCGTTCGCGCCGACGAGGCCGACCGACTCGCCGTGGTGGATGGCGAAGGTGACGCCGTCGAGCGCGGGGGTGCCGTCGGCGTAGGTGAAGCGCAGGTCGCGCACCGCGACGAGGTGGTGGCTCACCGGAGCGCCCGCGCGACGGCGCCGCCGAGGAGCGCCGCGACGTCGGCGGCGCGCGCGAGGACGAGGAGGGCGAGCGTCGCGCCGAGGAAGAGCGCGTCGCGCGCGCCGGGCGCCGCGGCGCGCCGGAGCCGCAGGTCGCCCGCGAAGCCGCGGCAGCGCATCGCGGCGTGGATGCGCTCGGCGCGCGCCATCGCGCGCACGAGCAGCTCGCCGAGGAGCGCGCCGGCGATGCGCGCCGACGGCCGGCGGCGGTCGGGCGCGCGCAGGCCGTGCGCGCGCACCGTGCGCGCCGCCTCGTCCGAGAGCACGAAGAGGTAGCGGTAGGTGAGCATGAGCTGCGCGACGACGGCGCGCGGGACGGCGAGCCGCCGCAGCGCGACGCACACGTCGTCGAAGCCGGTCGTCGCGACGAGGAGCAGCGCCGCGCCGAGCGAGAGCGCGAACTTCGCGAGGATCGTCGCGAAGGCGAGGGCGCCGGCCGTGATCGTCACGGGGCCGAGCGCGAGCGCGGGGGTGCGGTCGAGGAGCGGCTCGAACGCGGCGACGCCGAGCGCGAAGGGCGAGGCGAGGGCGAGCCGCAGCGCGAGCGGCCGCCACGGCACGTCGCCGAGCGCCGCGAGGGCGAGCGGGAAGAGCGCGAGCGGCGCGAGGCGGCCGAGGTCGTGCCGGCCGAAGCTCGCGACGACGCCGACGAAGGCGAACGTCGCGACCACCTTCGCGCGGGCGTCGAGCCGCGCCGCGGGCGAGTCGCGGCGGGCGAGCGCGTCGAGCTCTCCGAGGCGCGCGAGGGCGGACTCGATCGCGGCCACGCTCGTCACCGGCCCCGGCGCGGCGAGCGGCGGAGCGCGCGCAGGCCGGCGCCCGCCGCGAGCGCCGTCGCGAGGACGAGGACCCCGCCGAGCAGGCCGGAGAGCGTCGTCGCCGCGCGCGGCTCGGGCCACGCCGGGACCGCGCCGGGGAGCTCCGCCGCGCCGCGGAAGCGGTACCCGGGCATGATCGCCGTGGCGCGCGAGGCGCGGGCGAGGAGCGCGTGGAGCGCGTCCGCCGGCGCCGCCGCGGCCGGGCCGCCCGTGAGCCGCGCGACCGCCCACTCGAGGCCGTCCGGGCGCGACGACGCGAACCAGGCTCCGACGCCACCCGTCGCCGCCGCGGCGAGCGCGAGCCCGGCGAGGAGCGGCCGCAGCCGCGCGGGGGCGCCGCGCGCGGCGAGCACGTCGGGGCGCGCGCGCCAGACCGCGCCGACGAGCGCGGCGGTGACGAGCCCCTCCACGAGGCCGATGGCGAGGTGGACCGGCTGCATGAGCGCGGCGAACGCGGCGAAGGGGAGGGTGGAGATGCCGGACGCCACCGTCTCGAGGACGACGCCGAGCGCGCCGAGCTGCAGCGCGACGACGGCGGAGGCGAGGGAGGCGAGGACGACGCGGCCGCGCGTCGGCGACGCACCGGCGAGGGGACGCCAGACGAGCGGATAGGCGAGGAAGCAGGTGAAGAAGCCGAGGTTCCACACGTTGCAGCCGAAGGCGAGGAGGCCGCCGTCGGCGAAGAAGAGCGCCTGCACCGCGAGCACCGAGGCCATCACGACGAACGCGGCGTGCGGCCCGAGCAGGATCGCGAGCAGGAGCCCGCCGCCGAGGTGGCCGGATGAGCCCGTCGCCGGGATGGCGAAGTTCACCATCTGGGCGGCGAAGACGAAGGCGCCGAGGACGCCCATGAGCGCGACCCGGCCCTCCTCGCCATCGCGTTCCACGCGCCGCGCGGCGACCGCGGTGAGGCCCGCCGTGGCCGCCCACATCACCCCGCCGACGGCGGGCGAGACGAGGGCGTCGGACATGTGCATGCCCGCTTCTCTATTGCAGGTCGTCGCCGCGGCGCAACGGGCGCGCGGCCGGCCCGCGCACCGCGCTGACCTGCGGCGCGACGCCGCAGCGCGGGCCGCGGCGCCGCAGCCCTTCGGGCGTTCCTCGCCGACCTCGTGGCTTCCCACAATGGCGGGCCCCGGCGCGGCGAGGGACACTCGCACCATCGGTGTCGCGCCGGCTCGGGCCTCGCGCCGCGCCGACGGGAGGTGGGCCATGACACGCGTCTCCGCGATCGTCACCATGTGGCTCCTGCTCACCGGAGGCGTCGGCGACACCGTGCTCCACGGCGGCACCGGCTCCCGCATCGGACTGCTCCTCTTCCACGCCGCCGCGTCCGCGCTCACGGCGCTCGCGCTGTGGGTGGAGCTCGCCCGCGAGGACCGGCCGGCCCGGCGCTGGCCGCCGCCGCGCTACCGCCGCGCCTACGACTGATCAGGGGTCGAACGCGAAGCAGCGCCAGAACGAGAACGTCCGCAGCCGCCGCCCGCCGCGCACGATGGGCAGCGCTCCGGCGGGCTCGCAGCGCGCGAAGCGGGGGTCGGGCTCGGCCGGGTTCCAGTCGTCCTCGAACAGGATCGCGTCGCGGCCGCGCAGCCGCTCGTCGTCGCGCCACGCGTCGTAGGCGTCGCGGCGCCCGCCGCCGAGGCGCGTCACCTCGAGGCCCTCGCCGGCGTGGAACGCGGCGAGCGCGGCGTACTGGAAGCGCCGCGCATACGCGAAGGTGCGCGAGGGCTCGGGCATCGTCGCGCGGAGCGACCGGAGCCGGGCTCCCACCTCCTCCCATCCGTGGAGGTCGCCGGCGAGGTCGCCGCGGCCCGTGAGCGGGAGTGGCAGCCAGAGCGCCTGCGCGTAGAACGCCGCCGTGGCGACGCCCGCGGTGAGGACCGGCAGGACGCGCACCCACCAGCACTTCCGCCGCGCGAGGTCCGCCGCCGAGAGGAGGAGCGGCACGTAGGCGACGCCGGTCCAGTTCGGGTTCACCCAGGTGTGCAGCGCGAACAGGCCGAAGAAGCCGAGCACGGTCGCGGCGCCGCAGAGGAGGAAGGCGTGCACGTCGCTCCCGCGCCGCGCGAGGCGCGCGCTGCGCACGAGCGCCGCCATGCAGAGGAGCCACAGGAGCGGCGAGACCGCCTGCTGGGCGACGACGAAACGGCGCAGTGTCGCGAGCGGCTGCCACGGCCCGAGGTGCCGCTCGACGAGCTGGAAGGACACCGACGCGAGGCCGAGGTCGCGGTTCCAGGCGAGCGCGGGGAGGGCGATCGCCGCCGCGAGGAGCGCGGCGAGCCAGGGCTCGCGTCGCGTCCACCAGTGCCGGTTCCGCGGCAACGCGAGGTAGGCGGCGAGCGCGAGCGGCAGGAGCGCCACCGCGTACTTCGAGAGGAGCCCCGCGCCGACGGCCGCGCCGGCGAGGTACCAGGCGCGCGGCGCCCCGTGCGTCGCGCGCCAGGCGAGCCAGGTGGCGGTGACCCAGCAGAACGTCGCCGGGGCGTCGGGGGTGGTGAAGACGGCGCCGATGCCGAAGAGCGGCGCCGCGTTCGAGGCGACGACGGCCCACCAGGCGACGTGCCGGCGGCGCGGGAAGAGGTCGAGCGCGAGCCGGAACAGCACGGCCGAGGTGAGCAGGGAGAAGACGAACGCCGGGAGGTGCACCGCGAACCGCGTCTCGCCGAGGAGGCGCGTCGAGGCCGCGATGGCGAAGGCGACCGCCGGGGGGTGGTCGTAGTAGCTCGGCGCGAGGTGGCGCGACCACTCCCAGTAATAGGCCTCGTCGTTGAAGAGCCCGAGCCCGGGCAGCACGAGGAGGCGGGCGACGGCGATCGCGCCGAAGAGCGCCGGCCCGATCCACGCCGCGCGCGCGCGCTCGTCGAGGTGCCTGGTACGCGCCGCGGCGTTCCCGTTCACGGCGAGCACGCGCCGAAGCGACCACGCCCGGCCGCGGCGCCGCGGTGCTCAGCGCGACCGCGCGAGGAGTCCGGCCATCTCCACGG
>JBJMQK010000675.1:0-4264 GCA_045802735.1 Anaeromyxobacteraceae bacterium
TACGACAAGCTCGTCTCGATCGAGATGATCGAGGCCGTCGGCTGGAAGGACTTCGGCACCTACTTCGAGCAGTGCGCGTCGCTGCTGTCGCCCGACGGCGTGATGGTCCTGCAGGCGATCACGATCGACGACCGGGCCTTCGAGGTCGAGAAGGCCTCGCGGAGCTTCATCCGCACGCACATCTTCCCGAACGGCTGCCTGCCGTCGCTCGAGATCATTGCGCGGTCCGTCGCCCGCCACAGCGATCTGCGGACCGTCGACCTCGAGGACCTCACGCCTCACTACGCCGAGACGGTCCGCCGGTGGCGGGAGAACGTCGACCGCGAGGCCGGCGCGCTCGAGGCGCTCGGCTACGACGAGCGCTTCCGGCGCATGTGGCGGATGTACCTCGCCTACTGCGAGGGCGGGTTCGCCGAGCGGCGCATCGGCGTCGTCCAGGCCGTGCTGGCCAAGCCGGCCTGGCGCGGCAGCGTCCGCGCCGGCGTGACGGCGCAGCCGCCCGGCGCTATCGCGGCTGCCGGCTGAACATCCGCGCCGCGGCGGCGTCGAGCACAGCGGCCGGCCCGCGCGACGCGAGCTTGGCGAGTGCGGTCTTTCCGCCGGGCCCGAGGATGTGGTCGCCGGACTCGATCGCGCCGACGATCTTCTCCGCCCACTCGCGCGGCTCGATGCGGTCCCAGCTGGACGTGTCGGCGTAGCGGCCGTACTGCTCGTCGGTCTCCTCGAGCATGTTCGTCTTCACCCCGGGCGTGACGACGTGCATCACCTCGACCCCGGTCTCGCGAAGCTCGCGCCGGAGCGCCTCGCTGAACGCGACCACGCCCGCCTTCGACGCCGCGTACGTCGTGACCGCGGGCATGTGGGCGTAGCCGACGATCGACGTGTTGTTGACGACGAGGCCCCGCCGGCGGGCGATCATGCCGGGCAGGAGGCGCTGCGTGAGGTGCATGACCGCTACGAGGTTGACCTGCAGCATCGAGTAGACGGCCTCGGTGTCCTGCTCCTCGAGCAACCCGCCGACGAACTGGCCGGCGTTGTTGACGAGCAGGTCGACGCCCGCGAGATCGGCGGCGCCCGCGTCGATCGACGCGCGCGTGGACAGGTCGAGGGCCACCGCCCGGACCTCCGCGGCGCCGCCGGGCGGCGGCACGAGCGGATCGAATCGGTCGGGGTCGCGGACGCCGGCCAGGACGCGCGCGAGCGGGCGCGCCGCGAGCGCCTCGGTGAGCGCCCGGCCGATCCCGCGGTTGGCGCCGGTGACGAGGGCGGTGCGGCCGGTGAGGTCCATGCTCGACATACGGGCGGACGGACGTGGCTCGATCAGTGATCGGCCCGCGAGCGTTCGCCCGTATCGATATGGCATGCCTCCCGCCCGCATCCTCGCCACCTCCGTCCTCGCGCTGCGCGTCGCCTACGGCGCCGCGCTGATCGCCGCCCCCGCGCGCCTCACCCGGCGCTGGCTCGGCTCAGCGGTCGAAGGCGACCCGACCCGCGTCGCGCTCCGCGGGCTCGGTGCCCGCGAGGTGCTGCTGCACGCCGGCGGCCTGGTCGCGACGCTCCGCGGCGACGCGGTCCGCCCCTGGCTTGCCGCAAGCGTGGCGGGCGACGTGTCGGACATCGCCGCGACGGCCGCGGGCCGGCGCGGGCTGCCCGGCGGGGCCGCCCCGGCGACGCTCGCGGTCGCCGGCGCGTCCGCGCTCTTGAGCGTGGCCGTGGCCGCCGCGGTCGACGCTTGACGGACCTCGCCTGGGAGCGCCGCGGCCACGGTCCGGCGCTCGTCCTGCTCCACCCGCTCGGCGCCGACCGGCGGATGTGGGACCCGGTGCTCGAGCGCCTCGCGG
The DNA here is from genome assembly GCA_045802735.1 of Anaeromyxobacteraceae bacterium. GTDB lineage: Bacteria > Myxococcota > Myxococcia > Myxococcales > Anaeromyxobacteraceae > Anaeromyxobacter_A. The sequence goes on from JBJMQK010000675.1 coordinate 1,842, forward strand.
CGGTTCGGACCGTGGTCGCGGTCGACATGCCCGGGTTCGGCGCGTCGCCCCCGCTCCGGGCGACGCCGACCCCGGAAGCGCTCGCGCGCGCGATCGTGAGGGGACTTGCGGGTGTCGTCGACGCGCCGTTCCACGTCGCGGGCAACTCGCTCGGCGGATGGGTCGCGCTCGAGGTCGCGCGGGCGGGAAACGCGCGGTCGGTAACCGCGATCGCGCCGGCCGGCCTCTGGGCCCGCGCGCTCGGCCCGCGCCCGAGCGCCGCCCGCCGCGCCGCGCGGCTCGCCGCTCCTCTCGCGCGCGTCCTCGTGCAGAGCACGCGCGCCCGCGGCCTCGCGCTGGCCGGCACGGTCGCCCACCCCGAGCGCGTACCCCCCGCAGCGGCCGCGCATCTCGTGCGGGCCTACGCGTCCGCGCCCGGCTTCGACGACGTCAACGCCGCGATGCGCTCGGGCCGCTTCGCGCACCTCGGCGATCTGCGCGTGCCCGTGACGCTGGCCTGGCCCGACCGCGACCGGCTCGTCGGGCGCCCGCGGGCGCTGCCGTCGTCGGTGCGCTCCGTGACGCTTCGCGGGTGCGGCCACCTGCCGACCTGGGACGACCCGGCGCAGGTCGCCGAGGTGCTGCTCGCGGGCAGCATCGCCGGCTGACGCGACGGGTAGTTCGAGCCATCATGCGCCTCGAGACGTGGGTCGCGCCGCCCGGCGACCGCATCCCCAACAACCCGACGTTCCCCGTCCTGATCTACCACGACGTGGACGCCGCCGCGGAGGGCGCCGACACCGCGCGAGCGCTCTTCGCCGAGCACGGGTGGGGCGGCTCCTGGGTCGACGGCGTGTTCGACTTCCACCACTTCCACTCGACCTCGCACGAGGCGCTCGCGGTCGTCGCGGGCCGCGCGACGCTCGAGCTCGGCGGGCCGCAGGGCGAGGCGTTCGACGTCGCCGCCGGCGACGTGCTCGTCCTCCCCGCCGGCACCGGCCACCGCCGTGCGACCGCGTGGGACGGCTTCACGGTCGTCGGCGCGTACCCGGCCGGGCAGGAGGACTACGACCTGCTGCGCGGCGAGTCGGACGCCGAGGTCGAGGCGGCCCGCGAGCGGATCGCTGCCCTGCCCGCGCCCCCGGACGACCCGGTCGGCGGGCCGGGCATCGGGGAGTGGTCGTCGAACACCGGGCGATGAACGACGCCGGACGCGAAGGTCTCACGTGACATGACCACTCCGACTCCCGATCCCTCCATCGCGGCCCTCGAGCCCCTGATCGGCCGCTGGCGCATCGGCGCCCCCGGCTCCCCCGCCGGCGGCGACGTCGAGTTCGAATGGCTCGGCGACAGGGCGTTCGTCGTGCAGCGCTGGCGCAGCGACCCACCCGAGTTCCCCGACGGCATCGCGGTCATCGGCCCCGGCGACGGCGGCGACTTCGTCCAGCACTACTTCGATTCGCGCGGCGTCGAGCGCACGTACGCCATGAGCCTGCGCGACGGCGAGTGGCGGCTGTGGCGCGACGGCTCCGATTTCGCGCAGCGCTTCGTCGGCCGGCTCTCGGCCGATGGCGCGACGATCGACGGCGCGTGGGAGATCTCGCACGACGGCGCCAAGACGTTCGAGCACGACTTCGACCTCACGTACACCCGCGCCGCGCGCGACCGCCTCGAGCTCGCGCGCGCGTCGTACGGCGCCTACGAGACGGGCGACCGCAGCATCCTCGAGGACCTTCTGGCCGGCGACTTCACGTTCTCGAGCCCACCCGACCCGAGCCTCGACCGCGCCGCGTACTTCGAGCGCTGCTGGCCCAACCACGAGCGCCACCGGTCGTTCACGTACGAGCGCCTCGAGGAGATCTCCGACGACGAGGTCCTCGTCACCTACGTCGCCGAGCGCACGGACGGCACGCGCTTCCGCAACACCGAGGTCCTGCGGTTCGCGGGCGACAAGATGGTCCGGGCCGAGGTGTACTTCGGCTGGGACCTCGACTAGGCAGGCGCGCCGTGGCCGCGGTTCGCGGCCGGTGCGAGCCGGGGGAACGCGAGGAAGCGGATCTCGCTCCTCGCGCGCCGGCAGCGCCATTCCTGCATTCGCCGATCGGCGCTGACCACGAGGCATCGCCAGCCGGGGCGAACCCTCGCATCTCGCTGCGCGACGCTGCGGACGATCCGGTACACGCGCTCGCACGGCACCGTATGCCCGAACGTCGCGATGTCGCCGAGGATCGCGCCCGCGACGAACTGATCCTCGTCGCAGCCGATGTCGTCCGCGCTTGCGACCGGCGCCACGCCCATCGCACCGAGGCACAGCCCGACCGTCAGGAGGCACAGGCGTCGTCGCATTCGCGATTGGGTTCCCGGACCTGACGGGCGCGAATCACCGCACCCGCTTCCTGGTCGCGGCGCGGAGCGCGTCCACGAACGCGCCCGCGCGCGGCCGG
>JBJMQK010000001.1:0-11995 GCA_045802735.1 Anaeromyxobacteraceae bacterium
GTCACGTTCTTCGCGCCCTGGTTCACGTCCGTCGGACACTGGTCCTTCGTCGACGCGGTGAGTGTGTAGGTGCCGCCCGCGACCAGGGTCCCCGGGAACGTCCAGGTGAAGGTGAGGCCGTCGGGGGTCGAGTTCTCGCACTCGGCGATGTTGATGAAGCCGGTCGAGCCCGTGCTCGTCTCGGTGACGGTGACCTGCGCCGCGGCGAGCGACGGCGCGAGCGCGAGGCCGAGGAGGAGGATGCGGTTCCGCATGGCGGCCCATCCTGCAACGGGAGCGCCACCTCGGCAAGCGAGCAAGTGCCCGACGCGCCAGGCGCTTTCCGGGAGCGGGCCGGGCGGCTCCGGCCGCCGCGCGACTTTCTGGCAAATCGCAGCCGGGCCGGGGCGGCGCGCTGCCAAATTGTCAGGCGAGCTTCGCCGCCAGGTGGCGCTCGGCGAGGAGCTTCGCCACCCGCACCGCGTTCACGGCGGCGCCCTGCCGCAGGTTGTCGCCGACCGCCAGCATCGACAGCCCGCGCTCGACCGTGGGGTCTTCGCGGATGCGCCCGACGAGCACCGCCTCGTCGGTCACCGCGAGCATGGGCATCGGGTAGATGCCCTCGCCGGGCGCGTCGAGGACCTTCACGCCCTTCGCCTTGCGGAGCACCTCGCGGACCTCCTCCGCCTTCGCCGGACGCTCGGTGGCGAGCGTGAGCGCGTGGAGGTGCCCGTGGAAGACCGGCACGCGCACCACCGTCGCCGCGACGCGCAAGAACGGCGGCCCGAGCACGCGCGCCAGCTCCACCGCGAGCCCCAGCTCCTCCTCGCTCGCACCGGAGGGGCCGAACGCGCCCGCCTGCGGCACCACGTTGAACGCAGCGCGGTGGGTGAGCGAGGTCGGCGCGGGCGGCTCCTGGAACGACAGCATGGCGCGCAGCTCCGCCTCGAGCTGCTCGACGCCGCCGTGCCCCGCCGCCGAGACCGCCTCGAGCGTCGTCACCTGCACGCGCAGGAGGCCGAACGCGGCGCGCAGCGGCGCGAGCGCGACGGCGAGGTGCGCCGCGGGCGCGCCCGGGACGGCGACGATGCCGCGCGGGGGCGGCGCGGCGAGCGTGCCATCGTTCAGGCCGGCGACGGCGAGCGGCACGTCGGGCTCGACGCGGAAGGCGCGAGAGAGATCGAGGACGAGCGCGCCCTCGGCCCGCGCCTTCGCCGCCCAGGCCTTCGACACCGCCGCCGGGGTGGCGAGGAAAGCCAGGTCGGCGCCGCGGAAGACGCCGTCCTTCACCGCCTCGACGCGCAGCGGATCGCCCGCCCACTCCACCTCGGACCCGGCGGAGCGCTCCGAGGCGAGCGCCCGGACCGACTCGACCGGAAGCTCGCCCTCCGAGAGGACCTCGAGCAGGGTGCGGCCCACGGCGCCGGTGGCGCCGAGGACCGCGATGTGGAGTGGACGCATGGTGCTCCGTTCGCCCTTCGACTCCGCTGCGCTACGCTCAGGGTGAACGGAGCGCGTTCACTTCGCCTGGATGAAGCCCTCGGCCGTGAGCAACTCCGCCGTGAGCACCGCGCCACCCGCCGCGCCGCGCACCGTGTTGTGCGAGAGCGCGACGAAGCGCCAGTCGAAGAGCGCGTCGGGGCGCAGGCGCCCGATCGTCACGCCCTGCCCGTTCTCGGCGTCGCGGTCGAGCCGCGTCTGCGGGCGCGCGTCGTCCTCGAAGTAGCGGAGGAACTGCTTCGGCGCGCTGGGGAGCCCGAGCTTCTGCGGCTTGCCGGAGAACTCGCTCCACGCGGCGAGGATCTGCTCCCTCGACGGCTTCCGCTCGAACTGGACGAACGCCGCCGCCATGTGACCGTCGGTGACGGGCACGCGCAGGCACTGCGCCGTGATGACCGGCTCGGCGGCGTTCACGATCTTGCCGTCGCGCATCGAGCCCCAGATCTTGAGCGGCTCCTTCTCGCTCTTCTCCTCCTCGCCCTTGATGAACGGGATGACGTTGTCGAGCATCTCCGGCCAGCTCTCGAACGTCTTCCCGGCGCCCGAGATCGCCTGGTAGGTGCAGACCGCGATCTTCTTCGGCCCGAACGACATGAGCGGGTGGATCGCCGGCACGTAGCTCTGGAGCGAGCAGTTCGGCTTCACCGCGATGAAGCCGCGCTTCGTGCCGAGCCGGCGCCGCTGCGCCTCGACGATGGCGACGTGATCGGCGTTGATCTCCGGGATCATCATCGGGACGTCGGCCGTCCAGCGGTGCGCGGAGTTGTTCGAGACGACCGGCGTCTCGTGGCGCGCGTAGTCCTCCTCGAGCTTCGCCGTCTCCTCCTTCGTCATGTCGACGGCGCAGAAGACGAAGTCCACCTCGCCCGCGATGCGCGCGACGTCGGAGGCGTTCCCCACCGTCAAGGCCGCCGTCGCGGCCGGGACGGCCGTCTTCATCGCCCAGCGCCCCTGCACCGCCTCGGCGTACTTCTTCCCGGCGGAGCTCGCGCTCGCGGCGACGACCGTCACCTCGTACCAGGGGTGGTTCTCGAGCAGCGACACGAACCGCTGACCGACCATGCCGGTCGCGCCGAGCACGCCGACCTTGAGCTTCTTCGACATCGTTCCTCCAGGGGAAGGGGCCGGATACCTTAGCACATCCGGCACCTTCACACCTCTCGGGGGCCTTATCCCAGCAGGTCCGCGAGTGCGGCGTCGAGCGCCGGGAACCTGAAGCGGAACCCGAGGTCGAGCGCCTTCCTCGGCACGGCGCGCTGGCCGGACGTGACGACGTCCGCCATCTCGCCCAGCGCGAGCTTCAGGACCCGCGTCGGCAGCGGCAGCGCGCTCGGGCGGTGGAGCGCCCGCCCGATCGCCTTCGCGAGCTCGCGGTTCCGGGCCGGCTCGGGGGCGGTGCCGTTCAAGGGGCCGCGCGCGCGCGCCTCGCCGAGCGCCCACGCGATGAGCGCGACCTCGTCCGCGAGGTGGATCCAGGGCATGTAGAAGTCGCCCTTCCCCACCGGCCCGCCGGCGAAGAAGCGGAACGGGAGCAGCATCTGCTGGAGCGCGCCGCCGTCGCGCGCGAGCACGATGCCGGTGCGGAGGAAGACGACCCGCGCGCGCGCCTCCGCCGGCCGCGCCGCGCCCTCCCACTCCTGGCAGACCTCCGCGAGGAAGTCGCGGCCTGGCGGCGACGACTCGTCCACCACCTCGTCGCCGCGCGCGCCGTACAAGCCGACCGCGCTGCCGGAGACCCACACGCTGGGTCCGCGCGTGGCGAGCACCTCGGCCACGCGGGCGGTGCCCTCCACGCGGCTGTCGCGGATGCGGCGCTTCCGCTCGTCGGACCAGCGCCCCGCGGCCACCGGCTCGCCGGCGAGCGAGACGCAGGCGTCGCACGTCGCGAGGGCCTCCTGCCACGGCCCGGCGACCGACGGATCGCCCTGCACGACGTGCACCGCGGGCGGCAGGCGCCCCGGCGACGCGTAGCGCGAGAGCGCCGTGACGGCGTGCCCCGCGTCGACGAGCGCCTTGCAGAGCGGCGCGCCGATGAGGCCGGTCGCGCCGGTGACGAAGACGTGCATGGCTACTCCAGGATCCTCCTCGCCGCGTCGCCGCCGTGCGCGTGGCCCGCGGCCCAGACGATGGCGAGGAGCGCCGCGGCGAGCGCGACGTAGGCGAGGCCCCACAGCACGAGCTGGCGCGCCGTGAGCGGCGCGGCGTGCGCCGCGCGGCGCTGGCGCTCGAGGCCGCGCAGGAACGGCTCCTCGCCGTGCGGCGCCGCGGGCGTGGGGCCGACCACGGCGCGCAGGTAGAGCCAGTGCATGGGCCCGAAGCGGGCGCCGTCGGGGAGGAGCCGCAGCGCCCGCGCCCCGGCGCGCGCCTGCGACTCGGAGACGAGCTCCATCGCGCCCAGCGCCGCGACGATCCAGATGAGCGACAGCTTCATCGCCACGCCGACCGCGACCGCCGCGGCGAAGCCCAGCACCGAGAGCGCCACGCCGAGCCACGACGCGTACGAGAGCGCGAACGCCTGCATCACCCGCCCGCCGTCGAGCGGCGTGATGGGCAGGAGGTTGAAGAGGTTGAGGAACGCCCACGACCCGGCGATCTGCGCCCAGATCGGCGCCCCGGTCGCCGCCCACAGGCCGAGCGGGACGAGGGTCAGGAGCGCCCCCCAGAGCGGCCCGTTGAGCGCGACGTAGGCCTGCTGCCGCCGCGAGCTGAACGCGTCCTCGGTGACCGCCAGCGCGCCGAGGAACGGCACGAAGTACATGCCGCGCACCTTCATCCCGGTGCGCCGCATGGCGTGGACGTGGCCGTACTCGTGGACGAAGAGCTGGACGAGCAGCGCGAGGCCGAACTGCCAGGTGAAGAAGTAGGAGTAGGCCGCGGCGGAGAGGACGACCGACCCGACGTTGGCGGTCTTCACCGCCTTGAGGGCGCCGGTGCCGAGCTTCGTGAACGCCGCGGCGAGCTTCGACCCGAGCTTCGCGACGAGCGCGAGGACGCCCATGCGCGATTCGCGCGGCGCGGCGGCGCGCGGCGAAGGCCGCTCCACCCGGTGCGGCGACCCCGGCCCCCCATCGCTCCGTTCACCCTGAGCCCTTCGACTCCAGCCGCTGCGCGGCTTACGCTCAGGACAGGCTCCGGGCTCGCCCAGCGAGCCCGGAGTCGAAGGGTCCGGCGCCACCTGCAGCGCCGCGGGGAAGACGTGCCACGCCGGCGCGCGCTGCACCACGAGCGCGAGCAGGAGCGGCGCGTCGCGCAGCTCGACGACCGGCACCTCGCGCCCGTCGGCGCCGCGCACCGGCGCCGCCTGCTTCGTGCCGAGCCGGTCGGCGAAGGCGAAGCTCCGCCCGCGCGCGTCGGCGAGGATCGCGTAGCGCTGCAGCCGCCCGTCGCCGCGCTGGGCGATGCCGAAGCCGAGCCGCAGCTCGGGCCAGCTCGCCTCGAGCCCCGCGCCGCCCGCGCCCTCGCCTCCGAGGAGCCGCACCCCGCGCTCGTCGGCGACGAGGCGCAAGCTCCGGGCGTGCCGCGCGGTGAGCGCGATGGCGGCCGAGACGGCGCCGAAGAGCGCGCCGAGCAGGAGCGGGACGCCCGAGACGCCGCCCACGAACGCGCCCGCCGCCGCGCCGAGGAGCAGCGAGCCGCCGAGGGCGCGCATCGGGGGGCGGAAGACGGCGGGGTCCATGGGGCGGACGAGCTTAACCCGTCCCGGGCGGCGACGCCCCCGGGCCGTGGCCGTGGGGGAACTTCAGCTCCGCCTCGCTGGCGCGAATGTAGTGCGGCTCGAGCGCGAAGAGGTGCGCCGGGTCGTAGGGCGCGGCGAGCGCGCCGGCGCAGAGCTGCGCGACGGCGAGGGCGGGCGGCGTCGCCGCGAGGTCCGCCCGCGCCGCGACGCCGAGCGACGGGTAGGCGGCGAGCCCGTCGCCGAACGGCAGCGGCCGCGCCCCTGCGGCGGCGAGCGCCGCGAGGCGGTCGGCGAGCGCCGCCGGCGGGAGCGCCGCCTCGGGGTGCACGGCCTCGACGAGCCCGCCGCGCGCGGCGTAGAACCCGGCGTAGAGCTCGCCCTTCTTCGCGTCGAGGAGCGGCACGAGGAGCGCGCCCTCCGGCGCCGACGCCGCGGCGCCGAGCGCCATCGCGGCGAGGCTCGACGCGCCGGCGAGCGGCCGGCGCTGCGCGTAGGCGAGCCCCTTCCACGTGGCGAGGCCGATGCGCAGCCCCGTGAAGGAGCCCGGCCCGAGCCCCACCGCGTAGGCCTCGACGTCGGCGAGGTCGCGCCCCGCCTGCGCGAGCAGCTCGAGCAGGACGCCCGGGAGCCGCGCGCCGTGCCCGCCGGTCGGACCCTGCGGCCCGGGCTTCGCCGGCGCGCGCTCGTCGCGCGCCGCGAGGACGCGCACCGACGCTCCGTCGACGTCGCAGACGGCGCAGGAGAGCGTCAGGGTCGAGGTGTCGAGGGCGGCGACCAGCATCGGCCCGCGCTTCTACCCCATGAGCCGGGCGATGTCGTTCTTGAAGACGACGATCATGAGCAGGACGAGCAGCACGATCCCGACGAGGTTCGCGACCTCGCGCGCGCGCATCGAGAGCGGCCGGCGCGTCACCCCTTCCACGAGGCAGGCGGCGAGGTGCCCGCCGTCGAGCACCGGGATGGGCAGGAGGTTCATGAGGCCGAGGTTCACGCTGATGAGCGCCATCTTGAACAGGAAGCTCTCGATGCCCTCCTCGGCGGCCTGCGCCGCGATGGAGAAGAGCATGATCGGCCCGCCCACCGTCTTGAAGCTGATGTCGCCGGTGACGATGCGGCCGATGCCCAGCACCGTGAGCCGCACGACCTCGGTGAGGTTCGCCGACGCGGCGCGCGCCGCCTCGATGGGCCCGATGCGGAACGGCACCTTCTCGACCATGAGCGCCGCGGGGTCGACGGCGCTGCGCTGATCGGGGAAGAAGCCGAGGAGGAGCTTCTTGTGCGGCTCCCGCGTGATCTCGTCCACCTCGACCTGCTCGGCCGGGACGAGCGTCACCTTCCGCCCGTCGGCGAGCGCGAGCGCCACCGCGTCGCCGACCTTGAACTCCCCGGACCGGGCGTTGATGTCGCGGAACGAGCGCACCGGCTTCCCGTTGACCGCCGCGATCGCGTCGCCGCGCCGCAGCCCGGCCTGCTCCGCCGGGCTCCCCTTCGCCACGGCGGCGACGAAGGTCGACACCGTGGGGTCGGCGAGCGCGAACGCCCGCGCGCCGCCTGCGGTGCACGTGGGCACGCCGCGCAGCGGGACGGGGTCGTAGGTCGAGATCGCCGCGCCGGGGACGGCGACCGCCTTCTCGCGCGCCACCTCGAGGTCGACGGCGCCGCAGCGCGCCGCAGCGACCGCGCGCTCGAGCTCGCCCGCGTGGCGGATCGGCTTCCCGTCCACCTTCACGACGAGGTCGAACGGCTGGAGCGGACCGGCGGCGTCCGGCGCGACGGGCGCCACCACCGCCGGCGACCACGCGGGGGTGACGCCGATGACGCCGCGGTAGGTGGTCTCGATGGGATTGGAGTCGCGCTCGCGGGCGGGCGTGATGACGATCGGCGGCAGCTTCTCGCCTTCGCGCTCCACCTCGAAGGCGAGCGCCTCGCTCGGGTGCGGAGACACCAGCTCGCGCAGGTCGCTGAAGAACCGCACCTCGGAGCGCTTCCCGTCCGGCGTCGTCACCGCGAGGATGCGGTCGCCGGCGCGGAGGCCCGCCTCCGCGGCGGGCGACCCCGGCGACAGCGCGCCGACGCGCGCGCCCGGGACGAGCTTCCCGTTCTGCGCGAGCCCGATCGCGAAGTAGAGGATCGCCGGGAAGACGAGGTTCATCGCCGGCCCCGCCGCGGCGATGACGAACCGGCGCCACGGCGCCTGCTCCAGGAACCCGCGGCCGCGGTCCGCCGCGGGCACATCCTCGCTCGGGTCGTCGCCCGCCATCTTCACGTACCCGCCGAGGGGCAGGAGCGCGATGCGGTACTCGGTCTCGCCGCGCGCGAACCCGAAGAGCCGCGGCCCGAAGCCGATCGAGAAGCGGAGCACCTTCACGCCGAGCGCCTTCGCGGCGACGAAGTGCCCCAGCTCGTGGACGAAGATGAGCCCCCCGAGCAGGAGGACGATGGAGCCGATCTTGAAAAGGAGGTCGAGGGCCATGGTGATCAAAGGGTGGGCACGGCGGGCGACCGGACCCTCGGGCTCATCATGGCCTCGCGGGGCGCGTCGCGCACGCCCTTCCCGCCGGTGAGCGGGGGCCCGTCAGTTCGAGGCGGCCCCGACGCGGCGCAGCGCCTCGCGCCGGCCCCACTCGCTCGCGGCGAGGGCCTGCTCGACCGAGCCGAGCGGAAGCGTGACGTGCGCGTCGAGCACCTCCTCGCACACGCGCGCGATCCCGGTGAACCCGATGCGCCCCTCGAGGAACGCCGCGACGGCGGCCTCGTCGGCGCCGGAGAGCGCGGCCGGCGCCGTCCCGCCCAGCTCGAGCGCGCGGTAGGCGAGCGTGAACGCGGGGAAGCGCGCCGGATCGGGCGGCTCGAACGTGAGCCGGCCGAGGCGCGCGAGGTCGAGCGGCGGCAGCTCGAGCCGCACCCGCTCCGGCCACGCCATCGCGTAGCTGATCGGTCCGCGCATGTCGGAGACGCCGAGCTGCGCCACGACCGAGCCGTCGACGTACTCCACCATCGAGTGCACGACGGACTCAGGGTGAACGACGATGTCGATGCGCCGCGGCTCGACGTCGAACAGCCAGCGCGCCTCGATCACCTCGAGCCCCTTGTTCATGAGCGTCGCGGAGTCGATCGTGATCTTGTCGCCCATCGACCAGTTGGGGTGCTTGAGCGCGCGCGCCGGCGTCACGTCCTCGAGCTCCGCGGCGGAGGCGGTGCGCAGCGGCCCGCCCGACGCGGTGAGGATGAGCCGGCGCACGTGCGCGCGGTCGTGGCCCGCGAGCGCCTGGAAGATCGCGCTGTGCTCGCTGTCGACGGGGAGGATCCGGACGCCGTTCTCCGCCGCGCGGCGCATGAGCAGCTCGCCGGCGAGCACCATCGACTCCTTGTTGGCGAGCCCGACCGGCTTCCTCGCCTCGATCGCGGCGGCGGTGGAGCGGAGGCCCGCGCCGCCGGCGATGGCGGCGAGCACGTAGTCGACGTCGGGCAAGGCCGCGAGCGCCGCGACGCCCTCGTCGCCCGCGAGCACCTCGGGGCCGCCTGGGCCGAGGAGGTCGCGCAACCGCTCGGCCGCGGCGGGGTCGGCCATCGCCACGTGGCGCGGCCGGAAGCGCCGGACCTGCTCGGCGAGCTTCTCCGCGTTCTTGCCGGCGGCGAGCGCCGCGACCTCGAAGCGCCCCGAGGCGCGCGCGACCACGTCGAGCGCCTGGACGCCGATCGATCCGGTGGAGCCGAGGATGGCGAGTCGTTTCACGGAGCGGAAGGTACTCTCGATCATGGCGGTGCGGAAGCTCGGCCCCTCACGCGACGAGGACGGCGGCCCAGAGGTAGATCCACGGCGCGACGAACAGCAGCGCGTCGATGCGGTCGAGGAGCCCGCCGTGCCCGGGAATGATGGAGCCCGAGTCCTTCACGCCCGCCGCCCGCTTCAGCATCGACTCCGCCAGATCCCCGAGCGGGCCGAGCACCGAGGCGCCCAGTCCGAGGAAGACGCAGCCCACCCAGCCGAGGTCGAACCGCTCCCCCGCCGGCTGGGGCAGGAAGAGGAACGTCGCCTTCGTGCCGAGCGCGCCGAGCACGCTCCCGACCACACCGCCCATGAAGCCTTCCCAGGTCTTCTTGGGTGAGACCTTGGGGTAGAAGGGGTGCTTCCCGAAGAGGCGCCCGGCGAAGTAGGCGAGCGTGTCGTTGAGCCAGGTCACGACGAACGCGAGCATGACCCAGGCGAACCCGAAGCTGAGGCGCACGCCGACGACGGTGGCGATGAGGACGCCGCAGTAGAGCCAGGCGAGGGCCGACGCCGCGACGCGCTGGGGGGCGCCGTCGAGCGGGCCTGGGCGGAAGAGGTTCAGGACGAGGAGCGCCATCGCGGCGACGGCGAGCGTCACCGGGATGAACGAGGGGAACGCCTGCGTGTCGTTGCGCGCCCACCACGGCACGAGCGGCAGCAGCCCGGCGACGGCGACGCCGAACATCTCCGGGTAGCCGATGGGCGTGAACATGCCGGTCAGCTCGCGCGCCGAGACGAGCGCGGCGATCGCGAGCACGAGCGCGAACGGCAGCCCGCCCATCCAGGTCACCCACACCAGCGTGGGAAAGAGCAGGAGCGCCGAGACGACGCGGACCGCGAGGTTTCGGTTCTTGTCGTTCATGCAGGGCGGGCGCGGGCGGCGGCCTGGGCGCCGGTGAGCCCGAAGCGACGCTCGCGCGTCTGGAACTCCGCGACCGCCTCGAGCAGCTCCAGCTCGCGGAAGTCGGGCCAGAGCACCTCGGTGAACGCGAGCTCGGCGTACGCGCACTGCCAGAGCAGGAAGTTCGAGATGCGGCGCTCGCCGCTCGTGCGGACGAGGAGGTCGAGCGCGGGGAGCCCCGCCGTGTAGAGCCGCGCGTCGATGTCGGCCGCGCTGAAGGACCCGCCCCGCGCGGCCTCCGCGGCGAGCCGGGCGGCCCGCGCGATCTCCTCGCGCGCGTCGTAGGAGAGCGCGAGCGTGAGCGTCATCCCGTCGTTCGCGGCGGACTCGCGCGTGAGCCGGTCGAGCCGCTCGGCGACGAACGAGGGCAAGCGCTCGAGGTCGCCGATCGCGCGCAGCCGGATCGCGTTCTCCATGATCTCGGCGCGCTCGGAGTCGAGGAACTCGGCGAGGAGCTGCATGAGCGCCGCCACCTCGTCGGGCGGGCGCGCCCAGTTCTGCGCGCTGAAGGCGTAGAGGGTGAGCGCCTCGACGCCCACGTTGCGGGCCTCGCGCGTCACCGCGCGCACCGCCTCCGAGCCCTCGCGATGGCCCTCGATGCGCGGCAGCCCGCGCGCCTCGGCCCAGCGGCCGTTCCCGTCCATGATGATGGCGACGTGGCGCGGCAGCGGGCGCGAGCGCACCTTCTCGCGCAGGCTCTCGAGCAGGGTCGGCTCCACCGCGGCGGCTCATAGCACGGCCGAGGGCGTCCGTCTCGGACGTTTGCCCCCTATCGGCGACGCCCGTATGCTCCCGCGGTGCCGCCGCGCACCGTTGGCCCCTACGAGGTACTGTCCGTCATCGGGCGCGGTGGCGTCGGGACGGTGTACCGCGCGCGCCACCGCGCGACCGGCGAGGCGGTCGCCGTGAAGCTCCTCGCGCCTCCGCCGGTCACCGACGCCACCGCCGCGCGGCGCCTCGAGCGCGAGTTCGAGGCGCTCGAGGGGCTCGAGCACCCGAACGTCGTGCGCGTGTTCGAGGCCGGGGTTCACGAAGGGTGCTCGTTCATCGCGATGGAGCTGGTCGAGGGGCTCGACCTCAGGAGCTACCTCTCGGCGGCGCTCGACGACGCGCCGGCGGACGCGCCGCTCGCCGCGGCGAGCGTCGTCGCGACCTGGTCCGACGAGCCCGCCACCGAGAGCCTGCTCGCCTCCTCCGACGCGACGCCGTCCGGCAGCGAGGTGCTCCGCGCCTTCGCGGCGATCGCCGAGGAGCGCGATCCGCGCCCCGCGCCGCCCGCCGCCGCCGCGGACCTCGTGCACCTGAACTCGGCGGGGCGCGTGGCGCGGCTGCGCGACGCCGTCCGCCAGCTCTGCGCCGGACTCGCCTACGTGCACGCGCGCGGCCTCGTGCACCGCGACCTCAAGCCCTCGAACATCATGGTGGACGACTCCCGGCGCGTGCGCCTCATGGACTTCGGGCTCGTGAAGCTCGCGAGCGACGCTGCGAGCCTCACGCATCACGGCCAGGTGGTCGGCACCTACCGCTACATGTCGCCGGAGCAGGCCTGCGGCGCGCCGGTCGACGCCCGCTCGGATCTCTTCAGCGTCGGCGTCGTGCTGTTCGAGCTGCTCTGCGGGCGTCCGCCGTTCACCTCGCGCCGCCCCGCGGAGCTGTGGGACGAGATCATCCGCCGGCCCGCCCCGACGATCGCGGTGGTGAACCCGGGCGCCGACCCCCTCCTCGCGCGGATCGCCGAGCGCCTCCTCGCAAAGAGCCCCGGCGAGCGCTTCCAGCGCGCCGAGGACGTCCTCCAGGCCCTCGGGTAACGCGGGCGTCAGAGCGGCGCGGAGAATGGCGTCCTGCGACTCCGCTGCGCTCCGCTCAGGACGAACGGGAACACCGCCGTGTCCGATCTCCCCTCCGATGCCCTGACCTACGAGACCGTGGTGGCCGAGTACTTCCTCGGCCTGCGCGGCGCCGGGCTCATGCTCTCGCCGCTCGACGTGGAGCTCGTGCGCGCCTGGAAGCTCCGCGGGATCCCGGTCCCGGTGGTGTGCCGCGGCCTGCGCTTCGGGTACGAGCGGGCGCTCGCGGCGGCGCCCTCCGCTGCGCCGCCGCGCTCCGTGCGCGCGCTGCGGCTCGCGGTCGAGGACGAGTGGCGCACCTACCGCGCGGCGCGGGTCGC
>JBJMQK010000069.1:0-7239 GCA_045802735.1 Anaeromyxobacteraceae bacterium
TGAAGCCGACGTCGGCGCCGGCGAGGACCTGCGCGTAGCAGGCGAAGTGGATGAAGGGCCACAGCCGCACCGGCCCCGCGGCGCCGAGGTCGAACGGCAGGCCGAGCACGCGCCCGCCCGCCGGCAGCGCCGCCTCGATCGCGTCGAACGGGCCGACCTGGCGCTGGAAGGCGCTGATCTTGAGTCCGGCGTTCCCGCACACCGCCAGCGCGACGACCGCGGCGGCGGCGGCGACGGCCGCGCGGGGGCCCGTCGCCGGTCGCGCGAGGAGGAGCGGCAGCGCCAGCGCGGCGAACACGAGGTGGCGCGGGTTCACGTACCACTGGCCGGAGATCTCCATCGGCGCGAGGAGGTACGACGCGAGGAGCGCCAGGACGAGGAGGTCGCAGCGATGGGAGAGGAGCCAGCGGCGCAGGACGGTGGGATCGGGGGCGTCCTTCGGCTCCGCTGCGCTCCGCTCAGGGCGAACGGAGGGGTCGGGGTCGCGTTCCTTCGGCGCGGGGCCGTACGCGAGGGCGAGCGCGACGGCGTACACGACGAGCAGCGCGCCGCCCAGCCGCCGATCTGAGCCGTCGGTGAAAGCGCCGAACGTCCGCTCGGCCATCTTCCCGATCACGACCTGCCACGGCTCCCACACCGCCCCGAGCGCGCCGAGGCGCCCGTAGCCCCCGTGGTGCACCGTGTGCGCGGCCGCGGAGGCGGCCGCCTCGCGCACGATGAAGCTCCGCCAGAACCAGGCGCCGAAGAGCGCGAGCGACGGCAGGAACGGCACCGCGCGCCCGAGCGCCCAGCGCACCCCGCGCTCGTGTGCCGCGAGGAGCACCGCGACGCAGAGCCCGAGCACGAGGTACGTCTGCGCGTGGCAGAGATAGACCGCGCACGTCGCCGCCGCGAGCGCGGCGGCGACGCGCGGCCGGGGGCGCTGCGCCGCGAGGTGCCGCTCCGCGAGCCCGAGCGCGACGAGGAAGAGCGGGATCGACAAGAGGAAGCTCGCGAACCCGAAGAAGAGGTTCGTCCCGAACGCCAGCGGCACCGCGAACACCGCCCAGCGCCGGTCGCGGCCGAAGCTCGCGAGGAGGTACGCGGACGCGAGCGGGATGGCGAGGGCGTACGCGGTGAAGAGCACCCGGTTCGCCGTCTCGAGCGCGAGCGCGCGCGAGAGGAGCCACATCGCCGCGTAGTACCCCCAGTACGGGGTCGGGCGCAGGTCGAGGGCGTAGGTGCGGGCGAACGCCGTGGCGGGATCGACGTGGCGGGCGACGACGGCGGCGAGGCCGAGGTGCTGCGGCAGGTCGAGGAACGGCAGGAAGCGCCCGGCCCAGAACGGCGCGGCCGCGGCGGCGAGGAGGAGCGCGCCGGCGGCGAGATCGCGGCGGGTCACGTCGCGCGGGCCGCGCGGCCGATCTCCTCGCCGACGCGGAGGCGCGCGCCCTCGACGAGCCCGTCGCGCAGCGCGGCCTTGCCGGGCTCGAGGAGGAGGATCACGGTCGAGCCCATCTCGAAGGCGCCCAGCTCGCCGCCCTTCTCGACGGGGAGCGGCGTCGCGTAGTCGCGCGAGAGCGGGCGCGCGCGGGCGAGGTTCGACACCGGGATGCTCGGATCGTAGTAGGCGCGGATGCGCCCGACGATGGTCGCGCCGACGGCGATGACGGCGCACAGCCCGACCGGCGTCTGCAGGATCGTCGCGAGCCGCTCGTTCACCGTGAAGAGGCCGGGCACGCCGCGGACGGAGATGGGGTTCACCGGCCAGAGGTGACCGGGGACGTAGCGATACCCCGAGATCCCGCCGCCGAGCGGGAAGTGGATCCGGTGGTAGTCCTTGGGCGAGAGGTAGATCGTCGCGAACGGCCCACCGCGGAAGCGGGCCGCGAGCGCCGGATCGGCGAGGAGCGCGTCGAGCGTGTAGTCGAGGCCCTTCGCCTGGATGAGGCGCCCGCCCGCCGCGAGCCCGGCCTGCGAGACGACGCCGTCGACCGGCGAGACGAGGACGTCGTCGCCCGGCGCGATGGGCCGCAGGCCAGCCCGCAGCGGGCGCGCGAAGAACTCGCCGAACGTCCTGAAGGTCTCGAGCTCGCCGCACTCCGAGAGGTCGATCCCGTACCGCGCCGCGAAGGCGCGCATCGCGGCGAGCCGCACCGGCCGCGGCGCGTTCGCGCGCGTCAGCCCGCCGACGAGCCGGGACAGCGCGTTCTTCGGGAGAAGCCGCAGCGCCGCCACGAACGCCCGATCCCTCATCGCCCGCCTCCGTCCCGGGCGCCGGGGGCGTCCGGGATGATCTGCGCTCCCGGCGGCGGCGCGACCACGCCGGCGTCGGTGAGGATGCCGACGCCGCCGTCCGGCAGCGTCCCGAGCTTCACGCGCTCGCGCGTCTCGACGGTCCGCGCCGCGGACGCGGGCGAGAGCGCGGTGAGTGAACCGCCGGTGAACAGCACGAGCTTCCCCGAGGCCGCCGCCCAGCGCTCCTGGCACCCCGCGTCGCCGCGGAGGGCCCAGGCCTCGCCCGGCGAGGCCGCGCCGCCGTCGGGCGCGCCGATCTGGATGGGACCCCGCCGCTCGAAGCAGTCGCCCGTCGCCGCGCGGAACGCGTCGAGGGTCGTGCCGGGCGCGAGGGCGGCCGGCGTCGCGCCCGGACCCTCGGCGGGGGCGCCCGCGCCGCCAGCACCCGCTCCGCCGCCGGCGCTCGAGGCCGGCATCGACGGCAGCGCGCCCGCGCCGGCGACGAGCCGCGCACGGCGCTCGCGCTCCTCGGCGCGCGCCCTGCGCTCCCCCTCGATGCGCGCGCGCAGCTCGGCCGCGCCCGGCGCGTCGAGGCTCTCCGCGGGGACCTTCGCGAGGAGCGAGAGGACCCCGTCGGCGCGCGGGTCCTCCGCCGCGGCGTCACCCTGCTCGCGCGCGATCGCGGCCCAGCGCTGCCGCGCCTCCTCGTACTCCGGCGACGGGCGCGGCCGCGAGCAGGCGACGAGCGCGGCGAGGCCGGCGGCGAGCGCGAGGCGGGACATGGCGGCGGAGTGTAGCGGACGCGCCCCGCTCCCGGAAGGAAAGGAAGGAAAGGTGCCGGCGCCCCGCTTCGCGTTGACAGCGCGGCGGCGCCTCCACAGGGAAGCGCCATGGAGCCGATCCGCGCGCCACGCGGCCAGACGCTCTCCTGCCGCGGCTGGGTGCAGGAGGCCGCGCTGCGGATGCTCATGAACAACCTCGACCCGGACGTCGCGGAGCGGCCCGAGGACCTCGTCGTCTACGGCGGCACCGGGAAGGCGGCGCGCGACTGGGAGAGCTACCGGCGCATCGTCGCGGCGCTGCGCGCGCTCGGGGACGACGAGACGCTGCTCGTCCAGAGCGGGAAGCCGGTCGGCGTCCTCGGGACGCACCCCGACGCGCCGCGCGTGCTCATCGCGAACTCCAACCTCGTGCCGCGCTGGGCGACGTGGGAGACCTTCTGGGACCTCGAGCGCCGCGGGCTCACGATGTACGGCCAGATGACGGCGGGCTCGTGGATCTACATCGGGTCGCAGGGCATCCTGCAGGGCACCTACGAGACCTTCGCGCAGGCGGGCCGCACCCACTTCGGGGCGGCCGACCTGGCAGGGCGCTTCGTCCTCTCGGGCGGCCTCGGCGGGATGGGCGGCGCGCAGCCGCTCGCGGCGACGCTGCTCGGCGCGGCGTTCCTCGGCGTAGACGTCGACGCGGAGCGCGTCGCGCGGCGCGTGGCCGGCGGGTACCTCGACGGCCGCGCCGAGGACCTCGACGACGCCCTCCGCCGCCTCGACGAGGCGCGGCGCGCGCGCCGGCCGCTGTCGCTCGGGCTCGTGGCGAACGCCGCCGACGTCTACGGCGAGCTGGCGCGGCGCGGCGTCGCGCCCGATCTCGTGACCGATCAGACCTCCGCGCACGACCCGCTCCACGGGTACGTGCCGTCGGACGTGGCGCTGCGGGACGCCGCCGCGCTGCGCGAGCGCGATCCGCAGGGCTACGTCGCGCGCGCGAAGGCGACGATGGCGGCCCAGGTCACCGCCATGCTCGAGATGCGCCGGCTCGGGAGCCACGTCTTCGACTACGGCAACAACCTGCGCGCGGGCGCGCTCGACGCGGGCGTCGCCGACGCCTTCTCGTACCCGGGCTTCGTGCCCGCCTACATCCGGCCGCTCTTCTGCGAGGGGAAGGGGCCGTTCCGCTGGGTGGCGCTGTCGGGAGATCCGGCGGACATCGCCCGCACCGACGCCACCGTCGCCGCGCTCTTCCCGGAGGACGCCGCGCTCCGGCGCTGGCTCGACCTCGCCGCGCGCAAGGTGAAGTTCCAGGGGCTGCCGGCGCGGATCTGCTGGCTCGGCTACGGCGAGCGCGACCGGGCCGGGCTCGCCTTCAACGAGCTCGTGCGCAAGGGCGAGGTCGGGGCACCGATCGTGATCGGCCGCGACCACCTCGACTGCGGGTCGGTCGCGTCGCCGCACCGCGAGACCGAGGGGATGCAGGACGGGAGCGACGCGATCGCCGACTGGCCGATCCTGAACGCGCTCGTGAATGCGGTGAACGGCGCGTCCTGGGTCTCGTACCACCACGGCGGCGGCGTGGGGATGGGCTACTCGCTGCACGCCGGCCAGGTCGTCGTCGCCGACGGCACCCCCGCCGCGGCGCTGCGCCTCGAGCGCGTGCTGCGCAGCGATCCGGCGATGGGCGTGCTGCGACACGCGGACGCGGGGTACGAGCGCGCGAGGGAGGTGGCGGGCGCGCGAGGAGTGAAGATTCCGTAGGGCCCTCCCATGCCCAGGTACCTCCCCCGCGCCACCCTCGCCTTCCGGCACGCCCTCGTCGCCACCTGCGATCGCGGCGCTTCCGACGCGGGCCTCGTCCCGGACGCCGCCGTCGCCGTCTCCGACCGCCTCGTCGGCTGGGTCGGCCCCGACGCCGCGCTGGAGGCCTCGGTGGACCTCGCCGGCGCCGACGTCGTCGACGTCGCCGGGCGGCTGGTCACGCCCGGCCTCGTCGACTCGCACACGCACCTCGTCTTCGCCGGCGACCGCGCGAACGAGCTGTCGGAGCGCGCCGCCGGGCGCTCCTACGCCGACATCGCGCGCGCCGGCGGCGGCCTCCACGCGACCGTCCGCGCCACCGCCGCGGCGAGCGACCCGGCGCTCCTCGACGCGGCGGTCGCGCGCGCGCACCGGCTCCTCGCCCAGGGGGTCACGACGGTCGAGGTGAAGAGCGGGTACGGGCTCGCGCCGGCCGCCGAGCTCCGACTCCTCCGCGTCGTGGCGGAGCTCGCGCGCACGGTGTGGCCGGTCATGACCGTCGTGCCGACGCTCCTCGCGCACGCCGTGCCGCGCGAGCGCGAGGGCAACCGCGCGCGCTGGGTCGAGGAGGTCTGCGAGGCGCTCGTCCCGGCCGTCGCCGCGGAGGGGCTGGCGCTCTTCTGCGACGCCTTCGCCGACGACGGCGCGCTCACCCTCGCCGAGGCGCGGCGCGTCCTCGAGGCCGGCGCGCACCACCGGCTCGTCCCGCGCCTCCACGCCGATCAGCTCGGCCCCCGCGGCGGCGCCCAGCTCGCCGCGGAGCTGGGCTGCGCCAGCGCCGACCACCTCGAGCACGTGGACGACGCCGGCATCGCCGCGCTCGCGGGCGCAGGCGTCGTCGCCGGGCTGCTCCCCGTCGCCTCGCTCTTCCTCGGCGAGGGCCACGCGCCCGCGCGACGCCTCCTCGCCGCGGGCGTGCCCGTCGCGCTCGCGACGAACCTCAACCCGGGGACCGCGATGAGCGAGAACGTCGGCCTGACGCTCTCGCTCGGCGTCCTCGCGCTCGGGCTCACGCCGGCGGAGGCGCTCGTGGCATTCACCGCCGGCGGCGCGCGCGCGCTCCGCCGCCCCGACCTCGGCCGCCTCGCCCGCGGCTGCGAGGCGGACCTCGTCGTGTGGGGTTGCCGGAGCGTGGACCACCTCCCCTGGCACCTCGGCGTCTCCCACGCGCGGACGGTGGTCAAGCGCGGCCGCATCGTCCACCGCGGCGAGGGGCCCCTCGTCGCGGACTGTGAGTGAACGGTGCGCGCCGCCCTCGTCTCGGACACGCACGGCCTGTTCGAGCCCCGCCTCGTCGAGCTGTTCTCCGGGTGCGACCTCATCCTGCACGCGGGCGACGTCGTCGGTCCGGCGATCCTGGGCGATCTCGCGCGGCTCGCGCCGCTCCACGCCGTGCGCGGCAACAACGACGTCGGGCCGGAGTACGACGACCTCCCCGAGATCGCGTGGGTGGAGCTGGGCGCGCTCACCGCGATCGTGATCCACGAGATCGGCTCGCGCACCCGCCTCGCGCCCCCGCTGCGCCGCGCGCTCGCGCGCCGCCCCGCGCAGATCGTCGTGCACGGCCACTCGCACCGCCCCGGCGCCGCGGTCGAGGGCGGGCTCCTCTTCGTCAACCCCGGGAGTGCCGGGCGCAGGCGCTTCAGCCTGCCGCGCGCCGCGGGGCTCCTCGACGTGGACGGCCGCCGCGCCACCGTCCGCCTCTTCGACGTCGCGAGCCCTCGCCTGCCGCTCCTCGCCGCCCCGCTGGAGATCGACCTGTGATCGTCCGTACCGCCGCGGGGGGGGCGCCCTTCGACTCCGCGCCCGCTTCGCGGTCGCTACGCTCAAGGCGAACGGTGGTTGGATCGACCGCACGCCGCCCCTACGTTTGGCGCGAGGAGGCTTGCATGGCGGACATCCCTCGCATCACACCCGATGAGGTGGCCGAGCGGCTCGCGCGGGGCGACGCCGTGGCGTTCCTCGACGCGCGCAGCGCGCACGCGATGGAGCGCGCGACGGAGCAGATCCCCGCCTCCACGCGGGTACCCGCGGACGACATCGACCGCCACGTCACCGCGATCCCGAAGGACGCGGTCGCGGTCGCCTACTGCACCTGAACCCACGAGCAATCGAGCGCCCGGGTGGCGCTCCGGCTTCACGAGCTGGGCTTCCACGAGGCTTACGCGCTGACGGGCGGCTTCGACGCCTGGAAGGCCGGCCATCCCGTCGAGCCGCTGCGCCGGCCCGACGCGCCGGCGGAGAACGCGGCCGCCCACCAACCGCTTTGACGTCGCGCGCCCTGCCGCCTGCAGGGCGGACGCTGCGTGCGATCGGCATCGACGACGCCCCGTTTGCCCGCCGTCCGGGAGCCCCCGTCCGCCTCGTGGGCGTCGTCTGCGCCGGCACGCGCTTCGAGGGGCTCGTCACCGGCGTCGCGCGGCGCGACGGCTGGAACGCGACGGAGGCCATC
>JBJMQK010000084.1:0-3820 GCA_045802735.1 Anaeromyxobacteraceae bacterium
CGAGGGCGGGGTGGATCCGGATGAGCCGCGCGTCCTGCACGTACACGCCGGTCTTGATGGTGTGGCGGCGGCGCCCGCCGCGGTTCGGGCCCCAGGTGATGCGCGCCTCGACGCGCCCGCCGAACTCCTCGGCGTTGACGCGCGCGAAGATCGCCTCGAGGTCGTGCACCTGCCCGAGCGGCTCGAGGCGCGCCGGCCTCGGTTCGCCGATGCGGGCGCGGTGCTCGCGCACGTAAGCGTCGATGCGGCTGCCGGCGTCGCGCCGCCGCGCGGCCACGCGGTCCGGGCCGGCGAAGTCGGCGAGCGCGCCGACGACCTCGCGCGGCGCGTCGAGGAACATGTGGTGGATGCGGTAGTGCAGGAGCCCGGCGTTGCGCCGGAACGACACCATCGTCGAGCGGTTGTCGTGCACGATGAGCCGGACGCGCTCGCCCACCAGATCGGAGATGCTGTCCGCGAGCTGGCTCGCGGCGATGAGGCGCCGCTCCCGGTTCGAGAGCCTTGCCGAGAAGAGGTCGAGCTGCCGATCGAGCTGCCGGGTGCCCACGAGGGCGCATGCTACGGAAAGGCCCCCCGGGCTTTCAAGGGCTGACGGGGCGCGGCGGCGGGCGCGGCCGACGACCCCGAGGGAGCGGGCGAGCGCTCGGCGCCGAAACGCCCGCTGCGCCTCAGCTCTCCTCGGTGGCGAGCAGGCGCTCGATCCGCTGGGGCTCCACCCGGAGGAGGAGCGTGCGGTCCTGGCTGTAGGTGACCGCCCCAGGGGCCGAGCCCTTGGGCTTGCGCACGTACTTGGCGCGCGTGTACGCGACGTCCACCTGCGGCTCGCCGCGCGCGTCGCTGAAGTGCGCCGCGAGGTGCGCCGCGTCGAGGAGCGTCTCGCCGTCGGGCGCCTTGCCCTTGTCGACGCGCACCACGACGTGCGCGCCGGTCTGGCCGCGGGCGTGGAGCCACATGTCGTTGCCCCGGGCGACCTTGAGCGTGAGCGCGTCGTTGTCCGCGGCGCCGCGGCCCACGAGGATCGCCACCTCCGAGGCCGACCGGAACGCGCGGTACGGGGGGAGCGGCAGGTCGCGCTCGGAGCGCGGGCGCGGCGGCGGTCGCGGCGCGGCCCCGAGGCGGCGCGCCTCGCGCTCGAGCCTCGGGAGGTCGTCGACCGCCGCGGTGTCCACCACCGCGGCGAGCGCGAGGAGCGCCTCGACGCGGCCGCGCACCTCCGCCTCGCGCTCCGCGACGCGCGACGCGCTCTCGACGATGCGGCGGTAGCGCCGGTAGTAGCGCTCCATGTTCTCGCGCGGCGTGAGCGCCGGGTCGATGGAGACCGTCACCTCCCGCGCCCCGTCGGCGGTCCACTCGGTCACCGCGACGGTGCGCGCGCCGCGCTTCACCGCGTGCAGGCTCGACTTCAGGAGATCCGCCTTCCGGCGGTCCTCCTCGGCCGCCGGAATGCGCAGCGCCTCCTCGGCGAGCTTCTCGAGCGCGCGCCGCGACCGCGCCAGCGCGGCCCTCACGGGATCGCGCAGCCGCTTCCGCCCCTCGGCGGCGGCGCGTTCCGCCTCGAGCGCGCGGTAGCGCTCGTCGATCGCGGCGGAGAGCGGGAAGCGCGCCCCTTCGACGGGAGCGAAGCGCGGCGCGAGGTCGCGCTCCGGGTGGGTCACCGGCGGGACGTACGGCCGCCCCGGGACGAGCTCGCGGCGCTCGGAGAGGTTCCGGCCGGCGCTCGCGAGGATGGTGCCCGCGGCGTCGAGGAGGAAGACGTTGCCGTGGCGCCCGGTCAGCTCGGCGACGAGGCGCAGCCGCCCGCTCGGCGCGTCGAAGGCCAGCTCGACGACGCGATCGCCGGGCCGCGCGGTGAGCGCGGCGAGGGTCGCCCCCTCCACGTCGCGGCGCAGGATGCCCTGGAGCGCATACGGCGCGGGCGGCTGCGGCAGGCGACGGTCGGTGACGTGGAGGCGGGTGAGGTCGGCCTCCGCGGAGAGGAGCAGCGTCGCGGCGCCCGCGCGGCCGTACAGGTGCAGCGTGAGCGCGCGCTCGCCGTGGACGCGGACCGCGTCGACGCGCGACCCGACGAGCGGCGCGAGCTCCACGACGACGGCGGCGATCTCGGAAACGCTGAGCGACAAGGGAAAGGTGTCCGACAGGGGGTCCCGAAAATGCGACGGCCGCCCCCGAGGGCGGCCGCGGCACCAGCATCGCTACGTCGATCCGCGGCTACTTCGACTTCGTCGCGCGGGTCGTCTTCTTCGCAGCCGTCTTCTTCGCGGCAGGCTTCTTCGCAGCGGTCTTCTTCGTCGTTGCCTTCTTCGCAGTCGCGGCCTTCGCCATGTGCTTCCCTCCATCCGGAGTTGCGGGGACAGTCGAGCCGTCCTCCGTCAAGTCGGAGACAGGTTACAGCGCGAGGATCCAACGTGCAACTTGGCGCAGCATGAATTTGCGCACGGTCGCGCGCGTGATCCACCCGCCACGCGAGCGCCCACTCACGCTGCGTGGAGCGCACCCGCAGCTGATCCAGGTGATCCGCGTCGGCCTTTCCTTTGCCCATCCGCGGCGCATTCCTTAACTTGGCGCCGGACCCGCCTACCTCACGAGACCCCTGGAAATGCTCACGCAGAAGCTCCTCGCAGTCACGAACCTCGGCGCCGACTGGGTGCTCTGGCTGCTCGTCCTGCTCTCGATCGTCTCGGTCGGGATCATGATCGAGCGCGCCGTCTTCTTCGCCTCGCGCCGCCTCGCAGGCGCCGACGCGCTGTCGCGGCGATTGCTGGCGGGCGACCTCACGGGGGCACGCGACGCGCTCGGCGCTCAGCAGGGAATGGAAGCAGACGTGGTCCGCGCCGTCGCCGAGCACGCGGCGAAGGGTCCCGACGCGGTGGCCGAGGTGGTGAACGCGCAGCTCGAGCGCTCGCGCATCGACTACGAGCGCCGCCTCGCCTTCCTCGGCACGCTCGGCAACAACGCGCCCTTCATCGGGCTGTTCGGGACGGTGCTCGGCGTCATCCGCGCCTTCGCCGATCTCGCCTCGCACCCCGGCGCCGCCGGCGCGGGGACGGTGATGGCCGGCATCTCCGAGGCCCTCATCGCCACGGCCGTGGGGCTCTTCGTCGCGCTGCCCGCCGTCGTCATGTTCAACATCTTCCAGCGCTGGCTCAGGCGCACCACGCAGCGCGCGTCGTCGCTCGGGCACGCCGCCGTCGCCTGGCTCGAGTCCGAGGGGCGGGGTTAGCGTGGCCCGTCACGTCCAGGGCGGCGGCGACGACGAGCTCATCAGCGAGATCAACGTCACGCCGCTCGTCGACATCACGCTCGTGTTGCTCATCATCTTCATGGTGACCGCCACCTACATCGTGCGCGAGGCGATCGAGGTGGACCTGCCGCGGGCGGCGCACGCCGGGGAGTCCACCGGGACGACGCTCGCCGTCGTGCTGACGCGGGACGGCGCGATCTACCTCGACGGCGTGCAGCGCAGCGAGGCGGACCTCGCGGTCCGCACGCGCGAGGCCGTCGCGCGCGACAAGGACACGCGCGCCATCATCAGCGCGGACCAGTCGCTGCCCTACGGCCGGGTGATGCACCTCATCGACGTGGTGAAGGGCCAGGGCATCGCCCGCTTCGCGCTCAACATCGAGAAGGACGTGGCGCCCAGCGCGCCCGCCGCAGCGCCCGCCAATCCCTAGGCCCTGCCCTTTCGCCATGCCCTCCGCCGCCGCCCACGAGACCGAGCTGCTGCTGCGAGACCGCAGCCGTGCCCGGCGCTCGCCCTGGCTCTTCGTGCTGCTGTCCGTGGCGCTGCACGCCGTGGGCTTCCTGCTCGCGGACCGGGTGC
>JBJMQK010000012.1:0-7159 GCA_045802735.1 Anaeromyxobacteraceae bacterium
TCGGGCGCGGGCGTGTACTCGATGTGCTCGTGCGAGCGGATGTCCGACGCGATCGCGAGCACGCGCATCGCCTGCAGCTCCGTGAAGACCGCCGGCGGGATGAAGCCGCGCACGCTCACCGCCGCCCACCCGAGCCGCGCCAGCTTCTCGTTCATCTCGTCGAGGCTGGGGATGCGCTCGGTGCCGATGCCGGTCGCCTCGAGGCCGCGCAGGTAGCTCTCGTGCGCGCGCGTCGCGAGGTGGCGGACGAGGCGGCGCAGGATGTGGCGCCAGACGGCCTGGTCGCGCGGCGTGTACGCGGCGTAGTCCTGCGCCACGACGTAGCGGCGCAGGTGCGGCGGCAGCTTCCGGATCGCGCGTTCGCTGGGTGAGATCGCTTCGGCGGCCAAGGGTCACCTCGCGCTGGGCGCCGTGCGCGGCACCCGGAGGCTAAAATAACGATTCTCCGGGCCGCCCGCGCGACCCTCGCGAGATGGCGCGCTGCGGCAAAGACACGGACTGTGGGTTGTGGTCGCGCTCACCCAGCTACCCGACGACGCCGCGCCGTCTCCCCACCGCCGTGAACGCCTCGACCGCCCGCGTCACGTGCGCCGGCTCGTGCGCCGCCGAGAGCTGGACGCGGATGCGCGCCTGGCCGTGCGGCACGACGGGGTAGCTGAACCCGATGACGTAGATCCCCTCGGCGAGGAGGTCCCGCGCGAACTCCACCGCGAGGCGCGCCTCCCCGAGCATGATCGGGACGATGGGGTGGAACCCGGGGCGGACGGCGAACCCGGCGCGCGTCATCCCCTCGCGGAAGGCGCGGGCGTTCTCCATGAGCCTGTCGCGCAGCGCGGTCGACGACTCGATGAGGTCGAGGGCCGCGAGGCTCCCGCCGGCGATCGGCGGGGCGAGCGTGTTGGAGAACAGGTAGGGCCGGGCGCGCTGGCGCAGGAGGTCCACCACGTCGCGGCTCGCGGCGACGAACCCGCCCGCGGCGCCGCCGAGCGCCTTCCCGAGCGTGGAGGTCAGGATGTGGACGCGCCCCTGTACGCCATGCTCCTCGGGCGTGCCGCGCCCGGTCCGGCCGACGAAGCCCGACGCGTGCGAGTCGTCGACGAGCACGAGCGCGCCGAAGCGCTCGGCGAGCGAGCAGATGCGGTCGAGGGGCGCGACGTGGCCGTCCATCGAGAAGACGCCGTCGGTCGCGATCATCGTGATCCGCGCCCCGGCGGCCCGCGCCTCCTCGAGCCGCGCGGTGAGCTCCGCGACGTCGCCCGAGGCGTAGCGGTAGCGCCGCGCCTTGCACAGCCGGATGCCGTCGATGAGCGACGCGTGGTTGAGCGCGTCGGAGACGACCGCGTCCTCCTCCCCGAGCAGCGCCTCGAAGACGCCGCCGTTCGCGTCGAAGCACGAGCCGAAGAGGATCGCCGCCTCGAACCCGAAGAAGTGCGCGAGCCGGCCCTCCAGCTCGTGGTGCAGGTCCTGCGTCCCGCAGATGAAGCGCACCGACGAGAGCCCGAACCCCCGCGCGTCGAGCGCGCGCCGCGCCCCCTCGAGCACCGCCGGGTGCGAGGAGAGGCCGAGGTAGTTGTTCGCGCAGAAGTTCAGCACCTCGCGCCCGGCGACGCGGATGACGGGGCCCTGGGCGCTCTCGAGGACGCGCTCGTCCTTCCACGTCCCGGCCGCCCGGATCGCCTCGAGCTGGCCCCGGATGACGTCGCGCGCGCGCTCGTCCATGGCACCTCCCCTGGAGGTGAAGGTCCTAGGCGCGCGCGGGCGGCTGCGCCAGGGCGTCCCTGAGGAGGGCGGAGGGAGCGGGCTCCGCGGCCGTGGTATCAGCGACCGGCAGCACCACGCGGAACACCGTGCCCTCGCCGGGCTCGCTCTCCACCTCGATGCGCCCGCCCATCGAGGCCACGATGGCGTGGCACAGCGACAGCCCGAGGCCCGTCCCGGCGCCGACCGGCTTCGTCGTGAAGAAGGGCTCGAAGAGGCGCGCCTTCACCACCGCAGACATGCCGCACCCGCTGTCCTTCACCTCCACCACCACGTCGCCCCCGCTCGCCCAGGCCGCGATGCTCACCTCGTTCTCGCCCGTCGCGCCAGGCTCGATCGCCTGCGCCGCGTTGATGAGGAGGTTCAGCCACACCTGCTCGAGGCGGTGCCCCGGCGCGAGCACCGCCGGCAGGTCGTCGCCGAGCCGGGTCACCACGCGGGCGCGTTGCTTGAGCTCCCCCCGCGCCATCACGAGCGCCGCCTCGACCGAGCGGCGCACGTCCACCGGCGCGCGCGCGTCGGAGTCGTCGCGCCGCGCGAACATGCGCAGCGCCTGGACGATCTCGCGCACGCGATCGGCGCCCTCGCGCGCCTCGCGCACCGCCTCGAGGAGCTCCTCCGGCTGTGCCGCGCCAGGGGAGGAGGCGATGCGCGCCGCGAGCTCCTCCTCGACGTAGGTGAGGTTGGCGGCGACGAACGCGAGCGGGTTGTTGATCTCGTGGGCGGTGCCCGCCGCGAGCGTCCCGATGGCGGCGAGCCGGGCCGCGGCCTCGCCCTGCTTCCTCGCCGACACGTCGCGCACCGCCACGATGCAGTACTCGCCGCCGTCGAAGGCGAGGTACGTCGCGGCGACCTCGATCGACGTCAGCGCCCCTCCCGGCGCGTGGACGGTGCGCTCGCGCAGCACGTTCCCGGAGGCCCGCACCTCGTCCCACTCGCGCCCCCAGGTCGCCTCGTCGAGCCCCGGCGCGACCTCCCACACCGGGCGGCCGGTGAGCGCCGCGCCCGGCTCCTTCCCCATCCGGCCCGCCGCCTCGTTCGCGAAGGCGACGCGCCCGTCGGACGTGAGGACGACGAGCGCGTCGGACGACCGCTCGACGGCCGCCACCGCGACGTGCAGCGCGGCCTCGGCGCGCCGCCGCTCCGCGATCTCGTGCCGCTGCTCCGCCGCCGTCACCGCCTCGACGCGCTCGAGCATCGCGTTGAACGCGGCCCCGAGCCGTCCGACCTCGTCGTCGCCGAGCGCCGGCACGCGCGCTCCGAGCGCGCGGCCGCCGCTGATGCGCGCGGCCGTGTCGGCGAGGAGCTGCACCGGCCGCGCGAGACGCCCGGCGAGGACGCGCGCGAAGACCGCGGCCAGCACCAGCGCGAGGAGCGCGGCGGCGGCGTGCGCGAGCGCCACGACGCGCAGCGGACGGAAGGCGTCTGCGCGCGGGACGCCGGCCTCGACGGTGAGGCCGAGGCGCAGCAGCGGCGCGGGGAGGGACAGCGCCCGCCGGCGCGAGATGCGCCCGTCCCACCCGCCGCTCGTCCCGAGGCCGAGATCGCCGGCCGCGGAGGCGAGGCGCTCGGCCCCCCCGGGACGGGCGGTTCGCGCCTCCGCGAAGAGCGGCGCGAGGTCGATCTCGGCCACGAGCGCGCCTCGGGAGCGCCCGTGCCGGGGTAGAGGACCGGGAACGCGACGAACAGGTGCGGGGTCGGGCTCTCGTGGAGATCGGCGTGGACGGCGCCGCGGCCGATGACGTCCTCCACCCACGGGCCCGCGACGAACGACGGCGTGCGCTCGCCCGAGGCGAGCGGCCGTCCCCTGAAGTCGCAGAGCGCGAGGCGGACCGTCGTCCAGGCCGACGTCCTGAACTCGCGGAGGAACGGCGTCGCGTAGCGATCGCGCCCCTGCGAGTCGAGGAGCGCGTTCGTCAGGAGCGCGCTCCGCGAGAGGCTCTCGAGGTCCTCGTACGCCTCGCGCAGCTCGTGCTCGACGTCGCGCGCGACGAGCTGGGCCTGCGCGTCGAGGCGCTCGTCGATGCTCTCCCGCACGAGGCTGCGGCTCACGAGGTACGAGGCGAGCGTCACCGCGAGGCAGAACGCGAACGTCACCGCGACGACCGCGGTGAGCGTGCGGTGGTACAGGCTCGCGCCGTACCAGCGGGCCCAGCGCGTCCGCGGCGCGTCGCGCACGCAGGGCGTCACCGCGCCCTCACCCTCACGAGCGCGCCGCGCGCGTCGAAGCGCGCCAGGTGGACGTCGGACGGGGCGAGCGCCTCGTGCCGCTCGGGCGTGAACGCCCGCGCGTAGTCGCGGACGAGCCCGCGGTAGCCCGACACCTGCTCCAGCGCGGCCCGCACGCGGCGGCGATCGGTCCCGCCCGCGCGCTCGACGGCGCGGGCGAGGAGGTGCACGAGGTCGTAGGCCTGGGCGAGCCCCGCGCCCGAGCTCACGCGCGCGAGGTCGCCCTCGCCGAACAGGCGGCGCGCCGCGGCCGCGACGCGCGCCGCGGTGGCGCCCCGGGCGCCGGCGAACTCGAACGTGTCCGCGACGACCAGGTCCACCTCGTGCAGCGCCGGACCGCTGAGCGCGGGGAAGTCGCCGCCCAGGATCCCCCAGTGGCTCGCGATCGGCAGGCGCTCGGGCCGCGGCAGCGCCGCCACCTCCTTCACGAACGCCGCGCCCTCGCCCTCGTTCATGACGATGAGGACGGCGTCCGCGCCCGCGGCACGCAGCGCGGCGTAGTGCTCGCCGAACGAGCGATCGCCAAAGTTGTACCAGCGTGTCGCGACCGCGACCGCGACCGGTCCGCCCGCCCGTGCCCGGGCGATCGCGTCGTGCTCGCAGCCGCGGCCCCAGTCGCTGTTCGGCAGGAGGAGGCCCACGTGGCGCACGCCGTCGTGGCCCAGGTGCTCGAGGAGCGCCGCGATGGCCCAGTCGTCGCGCAACGAGAGCCGGAAGGACCAGCGGCGCGTCGCGGGCGCGTCGACGATCGCGTCGGCCGCGGCCCACGCGTCGAGGAGCGGCACCCCCAGCTCCGCGGCGACCGGGAGCTGCTCGAGGAAGACGGGGCTGAACTTTCCGCCGACGACCGCGACGAGATCCGGCATCGCCGCCAGCTCGCGGAGGTCCTCGACACCGCGCGCCGGGACCGAGCGGTTGTCGCGCTCGACGATCCGCAGCGGGCGCCCGCCGAGGACGCCGCCGGCGGCGTTGATCTCCTCCGCGGCGATGAGCGCGCCCTCGCGGATGGCGACGGCGGAGGTGCTCGTCCTGTGACCGAACTCGAGGTCGAGGCCCACCAGCACGGGCGCGCGCTCGGGCGCAGCCCATGCGAGCGCGGGCACCAGCACGGTGAGCAGCGCGGCTCGACTTTGCATCCTCCCCCCGGCGGCGGATCGTACCCTCAAGGGACGCAGCGTAAAGTCACATGCCGAAGTTCGTGCGGAAGGAGGGGTGTCGTCCGACCCGGCCCTGAACCGGAGCAAGACGCGTCGTGAGTGTGCCGGCGTGATCTCGCCGACGCGAAAAAGGGTAAGGATCCGGCGCGCGCGCCAGACCCGGCGCCGGCGCGAGGAGGACGGCGTGACACGGGAGACGACGGCGGCGGAGCGGTCGGTGGCGCGCGCTGCGCTCGCGGCCGACGATGAGGCGCTCCTCGCCGCGTGCGAGGAGACGTTCTACGTCGGCGGCGGCCCGGGCGGGCAGCACCGCAACAAGACGGAGAGCGGCGTGCGCTTGCGCCACTTGCCGACCGGGATCGTCGTCACCGCCACCGAGCGGCGGAGTCAGCTCCAGAACCGGGGCGCCGCGCTCGAGCGGCTGCGCACGCGCCTCGCGGCGTTCGCTCACGAGCCGAAGGTGCGCCGGCCGACCAGGGCGACGCGCGGCTCGAAGGAGCGAAGGCTCACCGCGAAGAAGATCGCTTCCCGCCGCAAGAGGGAGCGCGCGACGCGGGACTGACGTTACGCGGTCGCCGCGGCCGACAGCGGCGCGGGCTCGACCAGGCCGGCATCGCTCAGGCGATCGATGGCGGCCTTCACCTCGGCCTGCGTCGTGCCGCAGTCCTCGAGCGCGCGCGCCACGTCGGCGATGCTCTTCTTGCCGTTCCGGAGCTCGCCCATGACGACGCCGTCGCCCGCCTTGAGCTGCAAGGGCTCGGCCCAGATGCGCTCCGCCGACTCGAGCGCGGCGCGCCCCTGCGCCCGGGCCGTGACGACCACCTCGCGGTAGGCCGACTCGGCTGCGACGCCGTTCTGGGAAAGGCTGAACTTCTGACCGCGGGGCCAGCGCTTGCCCCCGCGGGGCTTGAGGCTTTCGAGCATGGGTGAGCAAGAAATGGGCCTAAAGCGGCGGAATGTCAACGGCGCCCGTTCGGGCGGTCGCCCGGGCGCCAAAGACAGTTGCGGTCGGGGTCCCTCCGCCGTCACCTTGTGAGCGTGGCGCGCGCGGCCCTCTTCGACATCGACGGAACGCTGGTGGACTCGGTCGACCTGCACGCCGAGGCGTGGCAGGAGGCGCTCTCGCACTTCGGCAAGCAGGTGCCCTACTGCGACGTGAGGGCACAGATCGGCAAGGGCGGCGACCAGCTGCTCGCGACGCTCCTCTCGCCCGAGGAGCTGGAGCGCTTCGGCGAGGAGCTCGACGATTATCGCGGCGCCCTCTACCGGCGCGACTACCTGCCGCGCGTGAAGGTGTTTCCCCAGGCGCGCGAGCTCCTCGCGCACGCGAAGCAGCGCGGCGTGCTCGTCGGGCTCGCCTCGTCGTGCAACCGCTCCGAGCTCGGCTACTACCTGCGGATGGTCGGGGGCGCGAGCCTCGTCGACGCCGCGACCACCGCCGACGACGCCGATCAGTCGAAGCCGCACCCCGACATCTTCGAGGCCTGCCTCGACCGCCTCGCGCTCGATCCCGAGGACGCGGTCGCCATCGGCGACAGCCCGCACGACGCCGAGGCGGCGACGCGCGCCGGCCTCGCGGCGGTGGGCGTGCGTTGCGGGGGGTTCGACGAGGCGGTGCTGCGCGAGGCGGGCTGCGCCGAGATCTACGACGGCCCCGGCGACCTGCTCGCGCGCTTCGAGAGCTCGCTCCTCGCGCCGCGGCACGACCCGCACCCCCAGCGCTGACACGGCGCGCCGCTTCACTCGCCGAGGAACTCGGCGACGACGCGCAGGCGAGGCACGTGCGCGCACGCGATGCGGATCGCCGAGAGGAGCGGCACGGCGAGGAAGAGGCCCACCGGCCCCCAGATCCAGAACCAGAACAGCGATCCGACGAAGATCACGATCGACGAGAGCCGCAGCTGCTTCCCGAGGAAGATCGGGTCGACGACGTTGCCCTGCAGCGATACGAGCGCGATGTAGATCCCCGCCACGACGCCGGCCGACTTCGCCGAGCCGTACTGCAGCACCGCCAT
>JBJMQK010000119.1:0-3027 GCA_045802735.1 Anaeromyxobacteraceae bacterium
TGGCCAAGAAGAAGGATCGCTACATCGTCGGCCTCGACATCGGCACCCACAAGGTGTGCGCGATCGTGGCGGAGATGACCGACGAGGGCCGCCTCGACATCATCGGCATCGGCCAGACCGAGTC
Source organism: Anaeromyxobacteraceae bacterium (assembly GCA_045802735.1). GTDB lineage: Bacteria > Myxococcota > Myxococcia > Myxococcales > Anaeromyxobacteraceae > Anaeromyxobacter_A. The sequence goes on from JBJMQK010000119.1 coordinate 125, forward strand.
GAAGGGCCTGCGCAAGGGGGTCGTCATCAACCTGGAGGCGACCGTCGACTCGATCAAGCGGGTGGTCGAGGAGGCGGAGCTGATGGCGGGCGTCACCATCGGCTCGGCCTACGTCGGCCTGGCCGGCACCCACATCCGCGGCTTCAACTCGCGCGGCGTGATCGCGGTCTCAGGGAAGAACCGCGTGATCGAGCGGGAGGACGTGCGGCGCGCGCTGGAGGCCGCCAAGGCGGTGTCGATCCCCGTGGACCGCGAGATCCTGCACGTGCTGCCGCAGGAGTTCGTGGTCGACGACCAGGACGGCATCAAGGAGCCGGTGGGCATGAGCGGCGTGCGCCTCGAGGCGAAGGCGCTCATCGTCACCGGCGCGGTGTCGTCGGCGCAGAACATCATCCGCTGTGCGCAGCGCACTGGCCTCAACGTCGCCGACATCGTGCTCCAGCCGCTCGCCTCGTCGCTCGCGGTGCTGTCGGAGGACGAGAAGGAGCTCGGGGTGTGCCTCGTCGACGTCGGCGGCGGCACGACCGACATCGCCATCTTCTCGAACGGCTCGATCGTGCACACCGCGGTGCTCGCGCTCGGCGGCAACCACCTCACGAACGACGTGGCGGTGGGGCTGCGCACGCCGACGCACGAGGCGGAGCGCATCAAGAAGACCTACGGCTGCGCCATGGCGTCGATGGTGGACCGGGGCGAGACCATCGAGGTGCCGAGCGTCGGCGGCGGCCAGGCGCGCGTGCTCTCGCGCCAGATCCTCGCCGAGATCGTGGAGCCGCGCGTGGAGGAGATCTTCATGCTCGTGCAGCACGAGATCCAGAAGTGCGGCATGGAGGAGCTGCTCGCGTCCGGCGTCGTCATCACCGGCGGCTCGACGCTCCTGCACGGCATGCCGGAGATGGCGGCCGAGGTGCTGGGGATGCCGGTGCGGCGCGGCATGCCGAAGGGCGTCGGCGGGCTCATCGACGTCGTGAAGGGCCCGCAGTTCGCGACGGCGGTGGGGCTCGTGATGTACGGCGCGCGCCAGGCGCAGGCGAGCCCGCACTTCAAGATCCGCGACGAGAACGTCTACCGCAAGGTCAGGAACCGCATGCAGAAGTGGCTCGGGGAGTTCTTCTAGGCCGCGCCCGGCGCGACGAAAGGACAGGCACATGGGAATCGAGCTCAAGGACGTCAGCGAGCACGGCGCGCGGATCAAGGTCATCGGCGTGGGCGGCGGCGGCGGCAACGCGATCAACACGATGGTGGCGGGGCGCCTCGACGGCGTGGAGTTCATCGCGGCGAACACGGACGTGCAGGCGCTCGCGGCCAACAAGGCGTCGGTGAAGATCCAGCTCGGCCGGGCCGCGTCGCGCGGCCTCGGCGCGGGCGCGAACCCCGACCGCGGGCGCGAGGCGGCGCTCGAGGCGCGCGAGGAGATCGCCGAGGCGCTCGCCGGCGCCGACATGGTGTTCGTCACCGCCGGCATGGGCGGCGGCACCGGCACCGGCGGCGCGCCGATCGTCGCCGACGTGGCGAAGCAGTCGGGGGCCCTCACCGTCGGGGTCGTGACGAAGCCGTTCCTGTTCGAGGGGAACAAGCGGCGCAAGCAGGCGGAGCAGGGCCTCGCCGAGCTGAAGGCCGCCGTCGACACGCTCATCGTCATCCCGAACCAGCGGCTCCTCTCGGTCGCGGGCGAGAACATGTCGCTCTACGACGCGTTCAAGCGCGCCGACGAGGTGCTCCTGCATGCGGTGCAGGGCATCAGCGACCTCATCACGGTGCACGGCCTCGTGAACGTGGACTTCGCCGACGTGCGCACCATCATGGGCGAGCAGGGCCTCGCGCTCATGGGCACGGGCCGCAGCGCCGGCGCGCGCCGCGCGGTCGAGGCGATGCAGGCGGCGATCTCCTCGCCGCTCCTCGAGGACGTGACCATCGACGGCGCGACCGGGCTCCTCGTCAACATCACCGGCGGCCCGTCGCTCACGCTGCACGAGGTGAACGAGGCGGTCACGATGGCCCAGACCGCGGCCGACGCCGACGCGAACATCATCTTCGGGTCGGTGGTGGACGAGCGCATGGGCGACGAGGTGAAGATCACCGTCATCGCGACCGGCTTCTCGCAGAAGGAGGCGCCGATCCGGCTCACCACGGTGAAGGCGTCGCAGGTGCCCATCTCGCTGAGCGCGAAGGTCGTGCCGGCGCCGACGCCCATCGTCGTCGAGCCGCGCCGCGCCGAGCCCAGGTCCGCCGAGCCGCGGCGCGAGCTCGTCCCGCGCGCGGTCCCCGCCGTGGCGACCGCCGCGCCGAAGCCGCCGCCCCTCCCCGCGCGGCCTCGCGAGCGCCTCGACCCCTCCGCGTTCAAGCCGGGCGACGAGGACCAGTACGACATCCCGGCGTTCCTCCGGCTGCGCGGCGGGCAGGGGATCGCGGACTAGGGGCGCGCGGATCGGCTCCGCGCCTGGTCCGTTCGTGCTGAGCGTAGCTCCCGCGCAGCGGGAGCGGAGTCGAAGCACGCGCCCTTCGACTCCGCGTCGCCTGCGGCGCCGCTACGCTCAGGGCGAACGGAGGGGGGCTACGCCCAAGGTCATAGATACAGCTGCATCTGCAGCTGTCCGACGTTCGACGAGTCGCTGTCCGCGAGGCGCTGCGGCGACGCAGCGTCGAACATCCGGTGCACCAGCGCGAGCTGGAACTTGAGCGCGTGCCGCCGCACGTAGGCGTTGAGGCCGACCGTGACGGCCTGCTGCCGCGCGCCGATCCGCGTCGCGTCGTCCACGTCGAGCTCGTAGCGCAGCGCCGGCTCGATGTGCAGCGGCGCGACGTACATCGCCACCTGGGCGTACCAGCCGCGCGGCCGGACCGTCCCCCGCCCCGGCACGGTCGAGACGACCTCCGACCAGCTCGCCTCGGCCTGTGCCGTG
>JBJMQK010000147.1:0-7493 GCA_045802735.1 Anaeromyxobacteraceae bacterium
CTCGGGCGGCCGCGCCGAGGCGGCGCGCGAGCGGCTGGAGCGCGCGCTCGCCGAGCTCCCGCGCGGCTCCGGCGACGACCGCGCCGAGGTCCTGCACCTCGGCGCCCAGCTCGCGTGGCACGAGGGCCGCGCGCGCGACGCGCTCGATCTCGCGCTCGCCTGCGCCGACGAGGCGCGGCGCAGCGGGGACGACGCGCTCGCCGCGCGCGGCGACGACATGGCCGCGCTCTCGCGCGCGTCGCTCCGCGAGCCCGCCGCCGGTGACGAGGTCGCGCGCTGCGAGCGCGGCGCGGAGGCGCCCTTCGAGGTTCACCTCGTCCTGTTTGAGAACGCCCTCCTCGGCGACCGCCCGCCCCAGGCGCTCGAGGCCGACGTCGCCACCTACCGCGAGCGCGCCGCGCGCCGCGACGCGACGACGGCGCTCGCCATCGCCTGCGCGGTGGAGGGCGCGATCGCAGCGCGCGCCGCGCGCTGGGACGCCGCCGACGCCCTCCTGCGGGAGGCGGCGGAGCGCTTCCGCCGCGCCGGCTCGGCGTTCGGCGAGGCGTTCGCGCTCGACGGCCTCGCGGCGTCGCTCACGGCGCGCGGACGCGCCGAGGAGGGGCTCTCGGTGCTCGGGAGAGCGCTCCTCGCCGGCGAGCGCGCGGCGCCGCGGCGCCACGCCCTCCTCCGCCTGCACGCGACCCTCGCGCGGAACCGGCTCGCGGCGGGCGCGCTCTACGCCGCCGAGGACGCGCTGCGCGAGGCGAGCGCGCTCTCCGCGCGCCACGGCGCGTGCGCGGTATGCGCCGCCCTGTTCCTGCCGGAGCTCGCGCGCGTGCACCTCGCGCGCGGGCGCGTCGCCGACGCGGCGGCGTGCGCGGCCGACCTCGAGGACATCGCGGCGCGGCACGGCGGCCGCGGCCTCGGCGCGGTGGCGTGCGCGGCGCGCGGGCGCGTCCTCCTCGCCGAGGGCCGCACGGGCGAGGGGCGCGCGGTCCTGCTCGCCGCGGCGCGGCTCCACGACGACGGCGGCGCCCGCTACGAGGCGGCGCGCTGCACGGCGCTCGCCGGGAGCGACGAGGGCGCGCTCGCGGCGCTCGGCGCGGGCGAGCCGCTGTAGCGCTGCGCGCCGTTTCCTCTATCCTCTCGCGCATGGATCCGTACGGCCTGCGCCGCGTCGTCGCCCCGCCAGGCGTCCTCCCGCAGCGCGCCGACGTGCTCGATCCGGCGCTGCCGCTCGGCGAGGACGAGCTCGCCATCGACGTCGAGGCGCTCAACGTCGACGCCGCGAGCTTCCGCCAGATCGAGGGCGCGGTGGGGCGGGACCCGGCGCGGATCGCCGCGGAGGTGGAGCGCATCGTCCGCGCGCGCGGCAAGCTCCACAACCCGGTCACCGGCTCGGGCGGCATGCTCATCGGCCGCGTGGCAGAGGTGGGCCCGCGCCACCCCGCCGCAGCGACGCTCGCGCCGGGCGATCGCGTCGCGACGCTCGTCTCGCTCACGCTCACCCCGCTCGCGCTGCGCCGCATCACCGCGGTGCGCCTCGAGGCCGACCGGGTCGAGTGCGAGGGGCGCGCGATCCTCTTCGCGACGGGGCTCTGGGCGCGCCTCCCGGCCGACCTCCCGGAGAAGCTCGCCCTCGCCGCGCTCGACGTGTGCGGCGCGCCGGCGCTCGTCGCCCGCCACGCGCGCCCGGGCCAGCGCGTGCTCGTGCTCGGCGCCGGGAAGTCGGGCGCCCTCGTGTGCGCGCAGGCGCGGCGGAGCCTCCGCGGCGCGGGCGAGGTCGTCGCCGCCGACCGCTCCGAGGCCGCCCTCGCCGCGGTCCTCGGGACGGGCGCCTGCGACCGCACGCTCGCGCTCGACGCGACCGACGCCGTCGGCGCGCTCCGGCTCGCCGGCGCGGCGGGCGGGCCGTTCGACCTCGTCGTGAACTGCGCCAGCGTCGCCGGCACCGAGATGGCGTCGATCCTGTGCGTGAAGGACGGCGGGACGGTGATCTTCTTCTCGATGGCGACGAGCTTCACCGCGGCCGCGCTCGGCGCCGAGGGCGTCGGCAAGGACGCGCACCTCGTCATCGGGAACGGCTACGCGCCCGGGCACGCCGACCTCGCGCTCGACCTCCTCCGCGCCGAGCCGCGCCTGCGCGCGCTCTTCGAGGAGCGCTACGCGCGCTAGCGTTTTTTCGCCGCTGCGCTAGTTTCGCGCGCGCATGCCGCCCCAGGCCTCGACGGTCACCGACCTCGCCCACACCATCCAGCTCTCCATCGCGCCGGTGTTCCTGCTCACCGCGGTGGGCACCATCCTCGGCGTCCTCTCGACGCGCCTCGCGCGCATCGTGGACCGCGCGCGCGTGCTCCACGGCCGGCTGCCGCCGCAGCACGTCCCGCCCGGCGACCCGATCCTCGCGGAGCTGGCGCTGCTCGTGCGGCGCCGCAAGCTCGTGAACCTGGCGATCACCTGCGGCGTCAGCGCCGCGATCCTCGTGTGCCTCCTCATCGCCACGCTCTTCTTCGCCTCGCTCGTCCACGCGAACGTCTCGATGCTCGTCGCGGCGCTCTTCGTGCTGGCGATGGTCGCCATCGTCGGCGCGCTGACGTCGTTCCTGCGCGAGATCTTCCTCGCCTCGGGCGCGCTCGACCTCGACGTGCGCTGAGGCCCACCCCGCTCATGCGCCCGCGCCGCTTCGCCGTGCCCGCGCGGTTGCGGCGCCACATGCTCCGGTGTGGAGGTTTCGATGACGAGCCATCCTGGCGGCACCGTCCTGCTGTCGCTGCTGGCCGCGCTCGGCTGCGCGGCCGCCGGAGCGCGCGACGCCGCGCCGGACGCGCCCACCTGTGAGCTCGTCCCGGCGGGGCGCTTCGGGCCGGCGGGCACGGTGAAGGTGCGCGCCGAGACGGTCGTGAGCGGGCTCGAGGTCCCCTGGGCGATCGCCTTCCTCCCCGGCGGGGACCTCCTCGTCACCGAGCGCCCCGGCCGCGTGCGGCTCGTCCGCGGCGGCAAGCTCGCGCCGGCGCCGGTGATCGCGGTGGAGGTGTCGTCGCGCTCCGAGGGGGGGCTCCTCGGGCTGGCGCTCGCGCAGGACTTCGCGTCGTCGCGCCGCTTCTTCCTGTATTTCACGACGAGCGAGAACGGCCGCGACGTGAACCGGCTCGCGAGCTACCTCCTCGCGCCGGACGGCGCGAGCGCCCGCCAGGAGAAGGTCCTCCTCGACGGCATCCCCGCCGAGCGCTTCCACGACGGCGGGCGCGTGAAGGTCGGCCCCGACGGCATGGTCTACGTCGGCACCGGCGACGCCGGCGTGCCGCCCGCGGCGCAGCGGCAGGAGAGCCTCTCCGGGAAGATCCTGCGCGTCGCCCCCGACGGCGCGATCCCCAAGGACAACCCGCACCCGGGGTCACCGGTCTGGGCGATGGGGTTCCGCAACGTCCAGGCGTTCGACTGGCGGCCCGACGGCGCGCTCGTCGTGGCCGATCACGGCCCGAGCGGCGAGCTGGGCCGGCGCGGCCACGATCGCGTCGTCGTCGCGACCAAGGGCGCGAACCTGGGCTGGCCCGACGCGTTCGGCTGCGGCGCGCGCGCCGGGATGACGCCGCCGCTCCTCGCGTTCACCGACGCGGCGCCGCCCGGCGGAGGCGCCTTCTACACGGGCGACGCCGTCCCGGCGTGGAAGGGGAGCTTCCTCGTGGGCACCCTCGGCTCGCGCCACCTCCACCGCGTCGTGCTCGATCCGAAGGACCCGAACCGCCTCGCGCGCCACGAGGTCTACCTCGCGGGCGAGCCGCCGGAGGGGCTCGGCCGCCTCCGCGAGGTCACCACCGGTCCCGATGGAGCACTGTGGGTGACCACCAGCAACTGCGACGGCCGCGGCACCTGCCCGCCGGAGAAGGACCGGATCGTCCGCATCGTGCAGTGAGCCTCTGCCTTCCGGACGATCGCCTGGACGGGCCGCCGGGGAGCTCGCCACCCCCGATGGTCGTGCCTCCCGCCGCGCGGCGCCCTATGAGGCGGGCACGCACCCGCCAGGCTCACGGTGCGTGAACAGGGAGGAGCCTCATGGTGAACCGTCCCCGCCCGGCGATGCGCGTCGCCGCAGCCCTCGCCGCGCTCGCGGTCGCCTCCTGCAAGTCCGGCTCGAACGAAGGATCCGCCGGGCAGGGCGGGCAGGCGCAGGCCGCGCCGTCGAAGATCACGATCGGCGCGACCTTGCCCCTCACCGGCGCCGAGGCGCGCATCGGCGGGTTCTTCAAGGAGGGGTACGACCTGGCCTTCGAGGAGGTGAAGGCGAAGGGCGGGCTCGACCTCGGCGGCAAGAAGGTGCCGGTCACGCTGACGCTCCTCGACGACACGAGCACGCAGGCGACGGCGGTGAGCCTCGCCGACCGCCTCATCAACTCGGACCGCGTCGACTTCCTCCTCGGGACCTACGCGTCGCACCTCGTGCAGGCGCAGAGCGGCGTCGCCGAGCAGAACAAGGTGCCGTACGTGAACGGCGGCGGCGGCGCGAGCGACATCTACCGCAAGGGCTACAAGTACCTCTTCGGCCTCATCGCCCCGGTCGAGCTGCTCGGGACGACGCTCATGCAATGGGTCGACGGAGAGCAGAAGGCGGGCAAGCTCCCCAAGCCGGCGCGCATCGCGCTCCTCTGGGAGAACACCTCGCACGGGCAGGACTTCCGCAAGGGCGTCTCCGAGTTCGCGCAGAAGAGCAACGGCGGCTTCACGGTGGCGGTGGACGAGTCGTTCGAGCTGAACGGCAAGGACTTCGGCGCGCTGCTCGGGAAGGTGAAGGCGGCCGACGCCCAGCTCTACCTCGTCGACGCCCACCTCCCCGACTACATCACCATGCACCGGCAGTACACGTCGCTCGGCCTGTGCCACCTCGTCGAGAGCTACGGCGCGCGCGGCAGCGAGAAGGCGGCGGTCGACGCGCTCGGGAAGGAGGCCGTGGCGAGCGTGCTCTCCGCGGTGTGGTGGAACGCGCAGGTGGCGCAGAAGAACCCGCAGGCGAAGGCGTTCGTCGACGCCTTCCAGGCGCGCTACAAGAAGGCGCCGGAGTGGTTCCAGGCGCTCGCCTACGAGTCCGCGCGCGCGCTCTTCCTCGCCATCGAGAAGGCCGGCACGAACGACCGGGACAAGGTGCGCGACGCGCTCGCGTCGCTCGACGTCCCGTCGCTCCTCCCCGGCGGCAAGCTCCGCTTCCCGGCGGACAAGGGGCAGCAGGTCCAGAACTCCTTCGTGGTGCAGCAGAACATGCCCGACGGCGGGGCGCCCATCATCTTCCCGGCCGACGCCGCCACCGCGCAGGGCGTCGCGCCGAACCCGCGCTGCAAGCGTTGACCCGCCGTGCAGCGCCTCGTCGACCTCGCCGTCTCGGCGGTGCTCCTCGCCGGCCTCTACGCCACGATGGCGTACGGCCTCGGGCTCGTCTACGGCGTGCTCCGCATCGTGAACCTCGCGCACGGCGGGGTCATCATGGCGGGCGCCTATCTCGGCTGGGTGCTGCACGAGGACCTCGGCCTCGACCCGTTCGTCGCCGTCCCGGCGGTCGTCGCCGCGACGTTCCTCTTCGGCGTCGTCGTCTACCGCGTCCTCGTGCGCCACCTGCCGCGCGGCGCGGCGGGCGGGCCGCAGTCGCTCCTCCTCCTCTTCGGCGTGTGGCTCGTCCTCAGGAACGCCGCCTACCTCCTCTTCACCGGCAACGATCAGGTGATCCGCACCGCGACCTCGACGAAGGCGGTGCCCTTCCTCGGCACGCAGGTGTCGGTGAACCGGGTGGCGGTGTTCGCCTTCGCGGTCGCGACGCCGCTCGTCCTGCACCTCGTTTTGTCGCGCAGCTACGTCGGCAAGGCGATCCGCGCGGTGGCGCAGAACGCCGACTCCTGCACGCTCGTCGGCGTGGACGTCGAGAAGGTGTACACGCTCACGTTCGGCATCGGCACCGCGCTCGGCGGCCTCGCCGGCCTGCTCTCCGCCACGCTCTTCTCGTTCAACCCGGCGTTCGGCGCGGGCGAGCTGCTGAAGTCGTTCGTGGTCGTGGTGCTGGGCGGCCTCGGCAGCATCGCCGGCACGGGCGTCGCCGCGCTCGTGCTCGCGACCGTGGAGGTCTTCGCGATCCTGGTCCTGCCGTCGTACCTCACCTCGGCGGTCGGTTTCGTCATGCTCGTGCTCGTCCTGGTGCTGCGGCCGGGCGGGCTCTTCGGGCAGCGCGTGCTCGGATGACGGCCCGCGCCGCGTTCCTCCCCGCCTGGGCGCCGCGCCGCGCCGCGCTCGCCGTCGGCGCCGCCGCGCTCGCGATCCTCGCCGTCGTCCCGGCCCTCGGCATCTCACCTTACGTGCACAACCTCCTCACCCTCACCTTCCTCGGCGTGTCGGGCGCGCTCGCCTGGAACTGGATGGGCGGCTACCTCGGGCAGGTGAGCTTCGGCCACGCGGCCATGTTCGGCCTCGGCGGCTTCGTCGCGGGGCGCCTCGTCCTCGCGCACCTCCCCGCGCCCCTCGCCTGGCTCGCGGGCGGCCTCGTCGCCGGCGCGTTCGCGCTCGGCGCCCACCCCACGCTGCGCCTGCGTGGCCCGTACTTCTCCATCGCCACGATCGGCCTCGGCGAGGCGAGCCGCGTCGTGTTCACGTACTGGGATCGCTTCACCGGCGGCGCGTCGGGCCTGTCGCTCCCCATCGACATCGGCCTCAAGCGCCTCCTCTACTGGTGGTCGCTCGCCTTCCTCGCGCTCGTCGTCGTCGCCTCCCAGGCGCTGCGGCGCTCGTCGTTCGGCCTCCAGCTCCTCGCCATCAAGTCCGACGTCGACGCCGCGGAGGACGTGGGCGTGCCCTCGACGCGGCGGCAGGACCTCGTGTTCGTCCTCTCCGGCGCGGCGGTGGGCGTGACCGGCGGGCTGTGGGCCTCGTACTTCGGGTACATCGAGCCGAACGACATGTTCGGCTTCGACCGCTCCATCTCCTTCGTGCTCATGGCGGTCATCGGCGGCGTGGGTACGGTGCTCGGGCCCGCTCTCGGCGCGGTGGTGTTCGTCCTCATCCGACAGTACCTGCTCGGCAGCTACCCGCAGCTCTACCTCGGGCTCTACGGCGCCCTCCTCATCGTCATCATCCTGTTCGAGCCGCTCGGGCTCACCGGGATCGGTCTCCGCGTCGCGCGCCGCTTCGGCTACCGCCAGCGCCCCGACCTCGGGCTCGACTCCGCGGCGTCGGCGGCGCCCGGCTCCGGGAAGGGCGGCCCGCCGTGACGGCGCCCCTGCTCGCGGTGCGGGCGCTCTCGAAGCACTTCGGCGGGCTCGCCGCGGTGGACGCGGTGGATCTCGATCTCGCCGAGGGCGAGATCCTCGGCGTCATCGGCCCGAACGGCGCCGGCAAGACCACCCTCTTCAGCATGATCGCGGGGTCCGTCGTCCCGACGGCGGGCACGATCACGCTCGCCGGTTCAGCGGTCCGCGGCGGCCGCGCCCACCACGCCGTCCGCGACGGCGTCGCGCGCACGCATCAGATCGTGCGGCCGT
>JBJMQK010000152.1:0-3074 GCA_045802735.1 Anaeromyxobacteraceae bacterium
CGGAGTCGAAGCGCCCCGCCCTACCCCCGATCCGTCCCTCCCCGCGAGGGAGTACCGCCCACCCGCTCGCCTGACCATGACGCTCCCTCCGGCCGCCGCCGCGGCCTCCGCGAGGCCCCATGCACAGACGCGACTTCCTCCGGGGCGGCGCCCTCGCCCTCGCAACCGCGCTCGCGCCGAGGCGCGTGCTCGCGGACGGGACGCTCCTCCGACACGTCGGTTCGCCGCAGGACCTCGCGACGCCGCTCGAGTACCTCGACCGGCTCATCACGCCGACCGACGTCTTCTTCGTGCGGAGCCACTTCGGCCCGCCGGCGCTCGACCCCGGGCGCAAGGTGCGCGTCGAGGGCGACAGCGTGCTCGAGCTCGGCGTGGAGGACCTGAAGGCCTTCCCGGAGGTCACCGTCACGGCCGTGCTCCAGTGCGCCGGCAACGGCCGGGCGCTGCAGCGGCCGCGGGTCCCGGGCGTGCAATGGGTGCACGGCGCCATGGGGCAGGCGACGTTCACGGGCGTGCGGCTCGCCGACGTCCTCGCGCGGGCCGGCGTTCCGCCCGACGCCCTCTGGGTCCACACCGAGGGCTGGGACCGTCCGCCGATGCCGACGACGCCGCGCTTCCTGCGCGCGCTCACGGTGGGGCGCGCGCTCGACCCGACCACGCTCCTCGCCTACCGCATGAACGGCGCGCCGCTGACGCTCGCGCACGGCGCGCCGCTGCGCCTCGTCGTCCCCGGGCTGCCGGGGGACGAGTGGACGAAGTGGGTGCGCACGATCCGGCTCAGCACCGACGAGCCGGACGGCTTCTACTGGAAGACCGCGTATCGCTACCCGACGCACCCGGTGCAGCCGGGCGCGGCCGTGCCACCCGCCGAGATGCGGCCCGTGGGCAGGCTCCCCGTCCGATCAGTCATCGCGCGGCCGCTCGACGGCGCGCGCCTGCGCGTCGGGCGCGCCGAGGTCGCTGGCGTCGCGTTCTCCGGCCTCGCGCCGGTCGACCGCGTCGAGGTGAGCGTCGACGGTGGCGCGCGCTGGACGCGCGCCGCGCTCGAGGGCGAGGCGGCGCCGGGGCGGTGGCAGGTCTTCCGCGCTCCGTTCGAGGTGCGCACGCCCGGCCGCTATGCCGCCGTCGCACGCGCGTTCGACGCGCGCGGCAACGGGCAGCCCCAGACTGCCGCCTGGAACCCGAGCGGCTACCTCTGGAACGCCTGGCACGTGGTGGGCTTCGAGGTGACCGCATGAACCCGCTCGCCCTCGCCGCGTCCGCCGCGCTCGCGCTCGGCACCGCCCAGGCGCCCGCGCCGCCCGCTCCAGCCGACCTCGCGCTGGCCGAGCCGCTCGTCGCCCTGAGCTGCCAGACCTGCCACGACGGCTCGATGCTCTCGCAGCAGCGCCTCACGCCGCAGCAGTGGCAGGCCGCGGTGACGAAGATGCGGGGCTGGGGCGCGCTCCTGTCGGATCAGGAGGCCGCCCTCCTCGCCGCGTACCTCGCCGCGAAGTACGGCCCGGACACCCCGCCCGTCGCGACGCCGACGATCGCCGCCGCCGACGCCGCCCGCGCGCTCGCGCCTCTCCCCGACGGTCCGTACGCGAACGGCGACGTCGCCGCGGGCAAGCGCCTCTTCGCGAACGCCTGCTCCGACTGCCACGGCGCGGGCGCGCGCGGCTCGACCCCGGCCCCGAACCTCGTCGACCGCCCGCTCCTCCGGCGCGCGCCCGAGATCGCGCGCATCGTGCAGGACGGGCGCGGGCGGATGCCGGCGCAGGGGCTCTCCGACGCCGACGTGGCGGCCGTCGTGGCCTACCTGCGAACGCTCGAGAAGTGACGCGCGAGCGCGGCGACCCCGCCGCCGCGGCGCGGCGCGAAGGCGGCGGCGCGCTTCACCTGCTCGCACAGCGGCAGCGCCCGCCCGCCCCGGACGCCGCGCGCGTCGAGCCAGGCGCCGAGCCGCGCCGCCAGGAGGTCGCCGTGCACGGGCGCGACGTCCACGCCGGCCACCACCACGCGTTCGCGGACGCGCCTCACGATGCGGAGCCAGCGCCCGCGCGTCCGCTCCACCGCGAGCAGGACGCGGCTGCCGCGCGCGTCGTGCACGACGATCGCGCCGTGCTGCACCAGCGCGGGCGGGACGCTGCGGACGAGCGCCTCGAGCGTCGCGGCGACGGAGAGGTCCGCGTCCTCCCAGACGAGCAGCGGCGGCTCGATCGCGAGCGGCCGCTCGGCGAGCCCTTTTGCCATCGCGGTCACGGCAGGCGGAAGAACCGCTTCGCGTTGGCGGTGGTGAGGTCCCCCACCTCGTCGACCCCGACGCCCCACAGCTCGGCGACCTTCTCCGCGGTCCGCGCGACGTAGGCCGGCTCGTTCCGCTTCCCGCGGTGCGGGATCGGCGCGAGGAACGGGCAGTCGGTCTCGACGAGGAGGCGGTCGCGCGGCGCGCGGCGCACGGCGTCGCGCAGGTCCTCGGCGGTCTTGAAGGTCACGACGCCGGCGACGGACAGGTAGAGGCCGAGGTCGAGGTAGGCCTTCGCGCGCGCCCAGTCGCCGGTGAAGCAGTGGATGACGCCGCCCGCCGCGGGGACGCCCTCCTCGCGGAGGACGCGCGCGCAGGCCTCGTCGGCCTCGCGCACGTGGACGACCACGGGCTTTCCCGCCGCCTTCGCCGCGGCGATCGATCGCCGGAAGCTCGCCTCCTGGACGTCGCGCGGCGAGAGGTCGTAGTGGAAGTCGAGGCCGGTCTCCCCCACGCCGACGATGCGCGGGTCCGCCGCGAGCGCCTCCATGGCGCGCCAGTCCTCCTCCGGCACCTTCGCGCACTCGTGCGGGTGGATGCCGATCGTGGCGGAGAAGGAGGAGGGATCGCGCGTCGCCAGCTCGAGCGCGTTGCCGAACGACCCGGGCGCGCGCCACAGCCCGATGAGCACCACCCGCTCGACGCCCGCGGCGCGGGAGCGCGCGAGCACGCCGTCGAGGTCGTTCGCGTAGTCCTCGAAGTCGAGGTGGGCGTGGCTGTCGACGAGGCGGGGCACGGGTCGGGGTCGCGGTGGAGGTCGGGGTCGGGGTCGGGGTCGAGGTCGGGG
>JBJMQK010000153.1:0-3749 GCA_045802735.1 Anaeromyxobacteraceae bacterium
GGCGAGCCGCGCCGCCCTGGCGAGCCGCAGCGCGGGCGCGAGGAGCGCGAGCCCCTGGACGCGATCCGGCGCGGCCGCCGCCAGCGCGCACGCGACGAGCGCGCCCATGGAGCATCCGACGACGAACGTGCGCCGCGCGCCGTCGAGCATCGCGAGCTCGCGCAGCGCCCCCTCGACCCAGCGCGCGAAGGCGAGGCCCGCGAGCGCGCGCGGATCGCCGCCGTGGCCGGGCATGACCGGGCCGCGGCAGCGATAGCCCGCGGCGTGGAGCCGGTCCGCGACGAGGCGCACCTCGAACGGCGAGCCGGTGAGCCCGTGCAGGAGCAGGACGGCGTCGGGGCCGCCGGGGAGGTCGAACGGTGCGCCTCCGGACGCCGCGGGCGTCGGCTCCTCCACGGCGCTGGCCCCGGCGTTCGTCACCCGCGTTCGTGTACCCGGGGAGAGGGCGACGGGGCCACTTCCCTTGCGGGACCGGGCGCGCTATGCGCTCGGGATGTCCGACAAGTCCCCGCTGCCCCAGGGCGCCGTCCAGGTGCAGATCGAGATCGACGCGGCGACCGCCAACGGCGTGTTCGTGAACATGGCGATGGTGAACCACACCGAGACCGAGTTCACGCTCGACCTCATCTACCTGCAGCCGCAGTCGCCGAAGGGCGTCGTGCGGGTGCGCGCGATCACCACGCCGAAGCACGTGAAGCGGCTCCTGCACGCCCTGCAGGACAACCTCTCGAAATACGAGGCGCGCTTCGGGACGGTGGACCTCGGCGACGCGCCGCACTTCCCGGACCCGTCCATGAACTGATAGCGCTGCCCAGGTGAGGTGACGCTCGGGATGGGGGGTGTCGGGGGGAGAGTGTCTCCCCCCGGAGTGAGGCGCCGCAGGCGCCGGATATCGTCACAGCGGCGGGCAGTGACATCCGGCGATCAGTTGAACTGGGCGCCGCTGTGAGGCTCCGTTCGCCCTAAGCGTAGGGGCGGAGCCCCGGAGTCGAAGGGCCGCGGCGCGCCCGCCGCCGTCCGCGCCGCGGCCGCCCGCCTGCGCGCGAAGCGGCTCAGCGCAGCGCTTTTCGTGCGGCACGCCCGTTGCTCTCCGTCCGTCTCGCCGCCCCCCGCGGCAGAACGAACCGGAGAGAACATGAACGAAGGGACGGCCGGCCTCGCCGGCAAGAAGAACCTCGTCGTCTACGCCATCATCGATCGCGACAACCGCCCGAGCATCTGGCTCAAGGTCGGCGCCGCCTTCTCGAACTCCGACGGCAGCGTCACGCTGCTCCTCGACGCCTTCCCGATCGGCACGAACCGCCTGCAGGTCCGCGAGCGCCGGTTCGACGACCTGCCGCGCCCGGCGAACGGGAACGGCGCCGCCCACGCCGGCCTCGACGCGGAGGCCCGGCCGTGACGCGCCGCCTCGCCGCGATCGCGGCCGCCGCCTCGCTCCTCGCCGCGACGCCGGCCTACGCCGCGAAGAAGCCGCTCGCGCCTGGCGACCGCATCGACGTGAACCGGGCGCCCGTCGTCGAGCTCATGCGCCTCCCGGGCGTCGGGCGGAAGAAGGCGGAGGCCATCGCCGCGCTGCGCGCGCGGGCTCCGTTCAAGCGGCTCGAGGATCTGCTCGCGGTGAAAGGCGTCTCGCCCGCCTGGCTCGAGCGGAGCCGCGCTCACCTCGCGGTGGGGTCCGCCCCGGTCGCGGCCTCCGGCACGGCGGCCTTGACGCCCGCGCACGCGCCGCGTTAGGGGTGCCGCCGCAGCACCCGCTCGGAGGAACAGGGAAGCCGGTCCAGGGAGCTCGTCCGCGAGCCCCCGATTCCGGCGCGGTCCCGCCACTGTAGCCGGGGAGAAGCGCCTGCGAGGAACTCGCCACTGCCGCGCCATCGCGCGGCGGGAAGGTGGCAGGCGCCGCGGTGGACGTCCACCGCTCCCCGGGAGCCAGGAGACCTCCCTCCGAGCAGCCGCGCCTGGCGCGCGGCGGATCTGGTTTTCGCGTCCGCAGGAGACGCGTGACCCTTGGCCCGACGTCTCTTCACGTGCGCGCTCGCCGCGCTCCTCGGCTCCGCCCCGCCGCTCGCGCCGCGGGCGGACGACGACGCACCGCCGAAGCCTTCGTTCGGCGAGGAGGTCGAGGTCGTCGGCAGCCGCCCGCGCAGCGCGACCGCGGACCCGACCGCCGCGGCGACGGTGGTCGACGCGAGCCGCTTCGAGGGCGAGGCAAAGACCGTCGCCGAGCTCGTCGCCACCGCGCCGGGCGTGGCGGTCCACCAGTTCGGCGGCCTCGGCCAGGCGGCGACGATCTCGCTGCGAGGCTCGACCGCCGACCAGGTCCAGATCTTCCTCGACGGCCTGCCGCTCAACAGCGGGGGCGGCGGCGGCGTGGATCTCTCGCGCATCCCGCGCGCGTGGATCCAGCGCATCGAGGTGGTGCGCGGGGCGGAGGGGGCCGTCTACGGGCTCGGCGCGCTCGGCGGGGCCGTCAACATCGTCACCCGGCCCGCGGTCGCCGGCGCCTGGTCCGTCGAGGGCTCCGCCGGCTCGTTCCGCACGTTCGAGGGCTCGGCGGACGGCGCGATCGGAGGCGCCGGGTGGGGGCTCCTCGGCGCCCTCGCCACCGAGGGCAGCGACGGGCGCTTCGACTATGTGTTCGACCCGACGCCGAACTCCCCAAGGCCCGTGCTCGTCACGCGCGAGCACGACGGGGCGTTCGCCCTGGGCGGCCTCGTCAAGGGCTGGGCGAGGGTCGGCGACGGCGTCCTCGACGCCGTCCTCCAGGCGTCGGGCGGGCACCGCGACCTGCCGGGCACCCCGCCCAATCTCACTCCCTCCGACGGCCAGCGCGACGCGCGCCTCGGGCTCGTGGCGCGGTTCGCGCAGCCAATCGGGACGGACGTCGAGCTGCGCCTGTCCGCGTCCGCGCGCGACGACCACCTGACGGTCTGGCTCGCCCCGTTCCCGGACGCGCGGCAGCGCGATCTCCAGGGGGACCTCGCGGCGGAGGCCGTCTGGACCACCGGCGGTCAGACGCTCGCGTTCCGCGCCGCCGGGACCGCGGAGCGGCTCGACGTGGACGGCGCGGCGAGCCGCTCGAGGCGGGGGCTCGCGCTCACCGTCTCCGACGACATCGCCCCGCTCGCGGGACGCCTCCACCTCACCCCGGCGCTGCGCTGGGACGCGCTCGGCGCGTTCCACGGACCTTCCGCCAAGATCGGCGCGAGCTACCTCCTCGCTGGCCCGCTCAGCGTGCGCGCCAGCGCCGGCCGCGCCTTCCGCCCGCCCAGCTTCTCCGAGCTGTACCTCTCGCAGGGCTTCCTGTCGGCGAACCCCGACCTCGTCGCGGAGACCTCCTGGTCGGGCGACCTCGGCCTCGTCGCGACCGGACGGCACGGCCTCGCGTCGGTCACGGGGTTCGCGCAGGTGTACGAGGACCTCATCGTCTACGAGCAGGATTCGTTCAGACGGTTCAAGCCCTTCAACGACGCCAAGGCGCAGGTGCGCGGCCTCGAGCTCGAGCTCGCCTCGACGCCGCTCGGGCCAGCCGGGCTCACCGCCTCGGGCTCCTACACGCTCCTCCTCAGCGAGACGCTGCGCGGCCCGGCGTCGGTGCTGGGGAAGGACCTGCCCCACCGCGGACGGCATCGCCTCTTCGCCCGCCTCGCGAGCTCCGTCCGCTGGCTCGACGCGCACGTCGAGGCGCACCACGTCTCGCAGGCGTACCAGAACGTCGCCAATTCGGCGGCGCTCCGCATCCCGCCCGCCCT
>JBJMQK010000262.1:0-4531 GCA_045802735.1 Anaeromyxobacteraceae bacterium
ATGCCGATGCGCTTGTGGTCGCGCGTCAGGAGCCAGGACATGATCCCGGCCTCGGCGTTCAGGTAGTTCCGCGCGTTGTACGCGGGGAGCTCAGCGGGAGGTGGTGGGGTCGAAGCCAGGGACTGGGACATAGACGGGGCCCTTCGACGGCTCGGGGCGCACGGCGTCCGTGCGCAAGGTCTTGATGAACTCGACGATGGACGCGATCTCCGGCGCCGGGATCCGGCCCTGGAACGTCGGCATCACGTTCTGGTACCCGGCGACCAGCTTGGCGGCGGGATCCATCATCGACTCGGTGAGGTAGGACTCGTCGGCGACGACGCTCTTGCCATCCTGCAGCCTCTCCGTCTTGCGGTAGAGGTCGAGCCAGGTCGGGCCGATGTGGCGCGTGCCGTCGACGGTGTGGCACTTGAAGCAGCCGTACTCCGCGGCGAGGCGGCGGCCGTTGTCGGCGAGGCTCGCCCGCGGGTCGAGCCGCTCGTCGGGCGAGTCCTGCGCCGCGACGATCGTGCTCCGCCGCGCCTCGGCGATCCACGCGTCGTACTCGGCGGGCTCCAGGGCGATGACCTCGGCGAGCATCGCCGAGTGGCCGATGCCGCAGTACTCGGCGCAGAACACCTGGTGCCGCCCCGGCCTGGTCGCGGTGAACCAGGTCTGCGAGTAACGCCCCGGCACCGCGTCCTGCTTGATGCGGAAGTCGGGGATGAAGAACGAGTGGATGACGTCGCGCGAGGTGATGAGGAGCCTCACCGGCCGGCCGGCCGGGACGCGCAGGACGTCGATGCCGTTCGGCCCGCCCGGATACGCGAACTTCCACATCCACTTCTTGCCCTGCACGTAGACGTCGATCGCGTCCTTCGGCGGCGTCTGCAGCTTCACGAACAGCGGGAAGCCGATCGCGAAGCACAGCAGGAAGAAGCCGAGCGGCACGCCGATGAAGAGCACCTCGTGGATGGCCTTCGGCTCGACGTGCGGCGTGCTCTGCGTCTCGGAGCGGCGCCGATAGCGGATGAAGAACAGGAGCGCCACCAGCGCCACGCCGGCCGCGCTGATCATCGTCACCGTGATGACGAGGAAGTGGAGCTTGTCCACCTGCGTCGCGTACTCGGACGCCTGCTCCGGCAGGAACAGGAGCCTGCGCATGAGCTCGTTCATCTCCCCTCCCCCACGGCGCTGACGCGCCGTCCCTTCAGCTCGCGCCGCCAGAAGACGCCGAGCATGATCGCGAGCGCGCCGAGCACGCCGAGCATGGTGATCCGCACGAACCCGAGGACGTACGGCTGGTAGGTCCGGCTCGCCGGGTCGTACCGGTAACAGGTGAGCAGCAGGCGATCGAAGCTCGTCCCCACGCGCCCCTGCGCCGCCTCGACCACCGCGAGCCGCAGGTCCGTCGCCGGGTATTCGATGCCGTAGAGGTAGCGCGAGACGCGCCCGTCGGGCGTGAGGACCACGAGCGCCGCCGCGTGCGCGTACTGCCTGGTGCGCTCGTCGTAGGCGTAGCGGAACCCGACGCTGCCCGTCACCGCCTTGATGTCCGGCTCCGCGCCGACGAGGAAGCGCCACGCGGGGGCGGCCTCGGGGCGGCCGACGGCCTGGAGGTACCCGCGCTGCCGCTCCGCGGCGAGCTTCACGGTGTCGCGCGGGTCGAACGAGAGCGTCACCGCGTCGTAGTCCTGGCCGAGCGCGAGCCCGCTCTCCTTCATCGCGCGCGACAGCCCCTTCAGCACGAGGCCGCAGAGCATCGGGCAGTTGTAGTAGACGAGCGCGAGGACCGTGGGGCGGTCCTTCTTCACGACGAGGTCGCCGAGCCGCACCGCGGCGCCGTCCTCCGCGGTGAAGCGCCCGTCGAGCGGCACCGCCGCGCCGAGCTTCTCCTCGATGTCGACGTCCTGCAGCGCCGCCGGGAGCTGCGCGTTCCCCTCCGGCGGCACGGGCTTGTGGAGCGCCTGGCCCATCGGCAGCGCGAGCGCGAGCGCCGGCCCGAGCAGCGCGCCGAGCGCGACGGCTCCGAGAGCGCGGCGGGTCACGGGTGCTCGCCCTTCTCGACGCGCTCCATCGCGCGGTCGATCGGGATGTGGGCGATGCCCTTCTCCTTGTCCACCCAGCCGAAGCTCTCGAGGCGCTGGCGCTGCTTCGAGCGCCAGACGACGCCCATGTTCGAGTTCTCGAACAGGCGCTGCTCCACGATGCCGATCTTCGCGCGCCCCGCCTCGGAGGGGAGCGCCGCCGGGCCGTCCGGGTTCACGCTCTGCTGGACCAGCTTCATGCCGATGGCGGCGGCGATGGAACCCGCGGTGAAGACCACCAGCGCGGCGATGCCGACCATGACGATGCGGCGCGACGGGACGACGTCGAGCTCGGCCGGCGGGTGGCCGTGCGCGTCGTGCGCCTCGTGCTCGGTGACGCGGTGCAGGTCGCTCATGACGGGTCGTACCTCAGCGATTCGTCGAGGTAGGGGTCGCCGACGGGGATCGCGTGCCGCCCCTGCAGGCGCCACACCACGAACGCGAGCGCCGCCGCGCCCACGCCCACGAGCGCGGTGAGGTCGGCGAGGTGCGGCCGGGGCGCGTGCGCCTCGTGCTGCAGCGCCGGCATCATCACCCAGTACACGTCGACGTAGTGGATGACGAGGACGTAGACCGACATCCAGCCGAGGAAGCGCGGGTTCCGCTTCAGCGGGCGCGAGAGGAGCGCGAAGAACGGCACGAGGAAGTGGAAGACGATGAGGAAGACGCTCACCGCCGCCCAGGCCCCGCGGTTCCGCGCGAGGTACCAGGGCACCTCCTCCGGCAGGTTCGCGATCCAGATGAGCAGGTACTGCGAGAAGGCCATGTAGGCCCAGAACGCGACGAAGGCGAGGAGGTACTTGCCGAGCGAGTGGTAGTGGTTCGCGTTCGCGAGCGCGCCCGGCGTGCCCGCCGCGCGGAGCCCGTTCATCATGAGGATGAGGACCGCGAAGGCGGAGAGGAACGAGCCGGCGAAGTAGTAGAGGCCGAAGATCGTCGACGCGAGGTGCAGGTCGAGCGACATCTGCCAGTCGAACGCCGCGAAGGACATCGCGAGCGCCACGAAGGGGAGCGCGCCGGCGCAGAGGCGGCGCTGGAGCGCCGTGAGCCGCACCCCGCGCTCCTCGTCCTGGCGCGTGGACCAGCCGTGGAGGAGGTGCGCGACGCCGATCCACAGCGCGAAGTAGAGGACGAAGCGGACGACGAAGAAGCCGGTGTTGAGGTAGCCGTGGCGGTGCTCGGCGAGCTTCTTCAGCTCCTCCTCGAGGCCGCTCGGGTCGACCCACGGGAAGAGGCGCCGCATCCCGAGCAGCACCGGGATGAAGAGCACGACGAAGAGCACGAGCGAGAGCGGGATCGTCTCGAGGTAGCGGCGGGTGACGACGTACCACTTCGCCTTCCCCGCCTGGAACGCCATGTTGATGAGCAGCGCCCCCACCGCGATGCCGGCCCAGTAGACGACGGCGACGTGGTAGGCCTCGAGCGCCCGCTGCGCGTCGAGGAGCCCGAGCACGAGCGTGAGCGCGAGCGCGACGATCGCGACGATCGCGGCGAGGCGGAGCGTCCGCCGCCCTCCTTCGAAGCGCACCGCGGTCATCGTCCCTCCCCGTCGAGCTTGGCGCGGTCGGCCGGGGCGAGGTCGCCCGCGCGCGCGGTCTGGCTGAGCTGCAGCGCCCGGACGTACGCGACGATCGCCCAGCGCTCGCGCACCGGGATCGCGCTCGCGTATGACGGCATGACGCCGAACCCCTCGCTGATGACCTGGTAGTACCAACCGTCGGGCTGCGCGGCGCGCGCGAGCAACGACGGCGGCGCGCGCAGGTTCATGTTCTTCGCGACGAGGCTGTCGCCGTCGCCGAGGTAGCCGTGGCAGATCGCGCAGTTGATCTCGTAGCGCTTGCGGCCGGTCTCGAGCACCGCGCGCGTCACCTGGAACGGCACGCGCGTCAGCACCTTGCCGTCGGGCCCGCGCGCGGTCTCGAGCTGGGCGTCGACGACGTCCTCGCGCGAGACGGTGCCCGGCTGCGGCGGCCGCATCGAGATGCGGTCGGGCCAGAACTCGCTCTCGCGGTACGCCTTCACCTTCTGCTGCGTGATCATCGGGTCGAGCGCCTCGCATCCGGCGAGCGCGAGCGCGGCGAGGGCGAGCGGCAGCGCGCGCCTCATCGCGACGCCTCCGGGACGCGCGAGACCTGGAGCGCCCCCAGCCGGTCGAGCTCGCGCGCGACGGGCACCTCGTCCTCGCGCTTCACCTCGACGGAGAGCCACAGCGCGTCGATCGAGGCGGTGCGGAAGGCCTCCACCTCGAACACCGGGTGGTGCAGCCGCGGCAGGCCCGACAGCACGATGAGCCCGATGACGATGGCGAGCGCGGCGATGAGGATGCCGCTCTCGAACGTGATGGGGATGTTCGCCGGCGGGCTGTGCGGCGGACGGTTCGCGACGTTGATGGCGTAGTCCACGCCGTTCATCCACCACTGCATGACGTAGCCGCCGGTCGCGCCGGCGACGCCGGCGATGAGCGC
>JBJMQK010000288.1:0-3319 GCA_045802735.1 Anaeromyxobacteraceae bacterium
GCCGCAAGGCGGCGCGCGGGGTGGACAAGTACCTCATGTACGGGGAGACGGTGCTGCCGTAGCCGCGTCCACGCGGGGCAGCTCGCGAGGTTGGGTGGCGCAGCGCGTATGAGGGCCTCCTGGACTCCGCGCCGGTCGGCCGTGGGCGACGTTCAGCCGACAGCTGCGTTCGACCCCCGCGCGGGACACCCGTCCCGCGGGCACAGGACGCCCTGATCCGCTTAGCGCACGCCGCGTCTGCGTGTACTCTTCGGGCATGGAAAATCCGCTCATCACGCAGTGCGCGGCCGTCCTCCTCGACCGCGTCCCCACGCTCGAGGAAGTCGAGCGCGCGATCGGTGCTCACTGGAACATCGCGGCCGACCAGAGCGCTGCGCAGGGCGATGGCGGCTGGGCGATGTGCGGTCGCGGCTTCGTGGTGGAGCTCCGCAGCGGGCGCGCCGCCATCGTCGACATCATGGAAGAGCCCTGGCCCGACGACCCGCGCTCGGCGCCCGAGGCGGTCCGCGCGGCCTGGCAAGGCGGGTACTTCGGCCCGTCGTCGGCGCCCGGCGCCCTCGCCCGCGCGAAGAAGCAGGCGTGGGCGTGGGAGGAGGGCGTCGCCGCCGCCGACCGTCACCGCGCCGCCGTCCGCATCCGGACCGTCATCACCTTCCCCGAGGGCGCCCCGCGCGAGCTGCCGAAGGATCACGACCCGATCCACGAGCTGACGACCGTCACCGAGCTCGCGGGCGCGCTGCTCAAGCTGGGCGGCGCGATGGCGCTGTTCATGCCGGGCGGCGAGGTGCTGCGGAGCCGGCAGCACGTCGAGGAGGTGCTGCACCGTAAGACGGGGCTCGGGCCGCCCCCCGTCGATCTCTGGGTCAACCTGCGCGCCGTCGGCCTCGGCGAGGACGCCGGCGTGCGCTGGCTGCTCCTCGACGCCGTCGGCATGAAGCAGCTGCGGCTGCCGGATCAGGAGGCCGTGCTCGCCGACGGCCAGGAGGAGCCCGACGCCGTCGCGACGCTCCTCACGAACGCCTGCATCCACCTCGCCTCGGGCAAGGCGATCCCGCCGGGCTCCACCTCCGACGACGGGCGCGGGCGGCGCTGGCGCGCGTCGATGGCGACGGGCGTGCTCGCCCCGCCGGGCCGCACGGTGGTGCGCTGGACGCCGGAGCAGAGCGCGAACCTCGGGGACGCGGAGCTGGCCGCACTCCTCGCGCGGCAGATGCCCGCCGCGGCGCGCTGAATCGGGGCGCTCGCTCTTCGCGGAGGACGCCCCGCGTGGGGCCACCGGTGACGCTGTGCCGCGACGCGTGTGCGACTGCGGCACGACCCGGTCCAGTGGAACCCCGCGCCAGCATTGAATTTCGCCCTGGGCACGGCAGTCGCAACGGGAGGCGAGGAGTCCCTCGCGCCCGGAGGAAGCATGCTCGCGCCCGTCATCCTCGCCCTCGCCGTCGCGCAGGGCTGTCCCGAACCGCCGTCGCGGAACGGCCCGCCCCCCTGCGCCGCGGCGAACGTCCCTGGCTGCGTCCCGGGGTACATCCGCGATCACGATCGCGCCGGGCGCGTCATCTACCGTTGTGATCCCGCCTACGCGCGCGCGCCCGCGCCCCAGCAGCAGTACGAGCCGGAAGCGCGGAACGACCTGCCGCCGGTGCCGCCGCCGTACGCCGCGCCCGCCCCGCGGCCGGCCCCGCCCCCGCCGTACGCGCGGCCCTACGGATCCTATGCCGCCGCGCCGTACCGCGCCGATCGCGGCAACATCGGCCTCGTGCTCATGCCGGGCGCCACCACCACGCGCGATCGCGCCCGCCACGCCGAGGGCGTGGGTGCCGTCGGGCTCGAGCTGCGCGGCGACCGCGGCGGCGGGAGGATCCGCTTCGGGTTCGAGTCGATGTCCTTCGGCAGCGTCGCCGATGTCGCGCTCAAGTACGACTTCAACGACCGGGGCGAGATCCGCCCCTTCCTCGCGGTCGCGGTGGGCGGGGCCTCGGTCGACCCCGATCCGGGCTGGCACCTCGCGGCGAGCGCCTCCGCCGGCGTGGACCTCTATCCGACGAACAACTTCTTCGTCACGCTCGAGCTGAAGCAGCGCGCGTTCACGCGCCGCTCGACGAGCGTGGGGGAGAACGGCCTCGTCCAGGCGGGGCTCCCGCAGACCGCCTTCTTCATCGGGGTGGGCCTGTACCTGTGATGGGCCATGCCCCGATGGGACGGCGGGCCGGGCGCGCTCGCCCGCTGCGGGCGTGATACGCAGGACGAGCCACTGCTCGTGCTCACATGTCCTCTCCCATCGGCAAGCGCGTCCTCGTCGTCGACGACGACGCGGACATACGAGAGACGCTCTCCGAGGTGCTCTCGATGGCGGGCTACGACGTCACGCCCGCCGCGAACGGGCGCGAGGCGCTGGAGCGCCTGCGGGCGGCGCCTCACGACCTCGTCGTCCTCGATCTCATGATGCCGGTGATGACCGGCTGGGAATTCCGCGAGGAGCAGCTTCGCGATGCGTCCATCGCGGCGGTGCCGGTCATCGTCGTGTCGGCGGCGCGCGCGCCGCGGCCGCTCTCCGCCGCGGCGACGCTGCCGAAGCCGTTCGACCTGCAGGAGATCCTCGACCTCGCCGAGCGCTTCGCCGGGCCCCCCGCCGCCCCCTGACGGCTGCCGTCACGGCGGCGCCCAGTTGATCTGATCCCCGGGCGTCCTGCTCGCCGCTGTGACGGAGATCCGGCGCCTGCGGCGCCTCAGGCCGGGGGGAGAAACTCTCCCCCCGACACCCCCCATCGCGAGCGTTACCTCAAGTGGGCAGCGCTATCAGTGCACCTGCGCGCGCCGCGGCAGGCGCAGGTGCGCCCAGCGGCCGCCCGCCTCCGCCGGCGCGGTTCCCGGCCGGCGTGCGAGGATCGGCAGGATCGCGGCCGCGAGCAGCATGACCGCGATGTAGGGGAGGGCGCCGGCGAACGAGCCGGTGTGGTCCTTCACGAACGCGACGAAGATCGGCCCGACGATCCCGCCCACGCCCCACGCGAGCAGGATCCACCCGTAGTTCACGCCCATGTACTTCGTGCCGAAGTAGTCGGCGGTGAACGACGGCATCGTGCCGAAGCCCCCGCCGTAGCACAGGAGGACGACCGCGAAGAGCGTCGCGACGAGCGCGATCGAGTGGATGCCGCCCACGAGGAAGAAGATCGCGACCTGGCTGCCGTAGATGAGGATGTACGCCCAGGCGCGGCCGATGCGGTCCGACACGGCGCCCCAGAAGAAGCGGCCGATGCCGTTCGCGAGCGCGATGGTCCCGTACACCCCGAGCGCGGCCGCGGGGGAGGCGCCCGTG
>JBJMQK010000304.1:0-6072 GCA_045802735.1 Anaeromyxobacteraceae bacterium
GACGTCGTCTACTTCGGCGCGATCGCTGGCGCCGGCGGCCCTGCCGCTCCGGCGGCCCCGGCCGCGATGGGCGCGCCCCCGGCGGGCGAGGTGCCGCCGAACCCGGCGCAGATGGCCGCGCAGCACCAGGCCGCCGCCACGGGCCCGACCGACATCAAGATCCAGAAGGTCGCGAAGGCGTCCGGCACCGACGCGCACACCGTCGCCGAGGTGTGGGGCTCGAAGGACAAGCTCAAGGGCAAGAGCGTCACCGTCCGCGGCCAGGTCGTGAAGTTCACGCCCGTCATGGGCAAGAACTTCGTCCACCTGCGCGACGGCTCGGGCTCGCCCGACAAGAAGAACAACGACGTGACGGTGACGACGGCCGACGCCGCCGCGGTCGGCGACGTCATCACGGCGAAGGGCACCGTCACCCTCGACAAGGATTTCGGCGCGGGCTACGCGTACCCGATCCTCATCGAGGACGCGAAGGTCACGAAGTAACCGTCACGACGTCGAGCGACTTTTCCGGGCGGCGGCGCATGTCATCGCCGCCGCTCCTTTTTTGCGTCGGACCCCTCGGGTAGACTCCCGCGCCCGTGGCCGCCCGCCTCCCGAACCTCGAGCTCTTCGCGAGCGGCGGCCCCGCGCGCGCGCGCGAGGTCGCGAGCGAGGTGGCGGCGCTCGCCGCCTGCTGGGAGGCCGGCGGCGCCTCCGACGCCGCGCTGCGCGCCGGGTGCGAGGAGCGCCTGGCGCGGCTGCGCGAGCTGTGGCGGGCGGAGCGGGATCTCTTCGGCCCCGCCGAGGTCGAGGTGCTGCGCTCGCTCTCCGAGTCGCTGCGCCGCGCCGGCCGGACGCCGGCGCTCGAGGTGCTGCGCACCGTGTTCGGCCACCGCGAGTTCCGCCCCGGGCAGCAGGCGATCATCGAGGCGGTGCTGGCGGGGCGCGACTGCCTCGGCGTCATGCCCACCGGCGCCGGGAAGTCGCTCACCTACCAGATCCCGGCGCGCGTCGTGGGCGGGACGACGCTCGTCGTTTCGCCGCTCATCGCGCTCATGAAGGATCAGGTCGACGCGATGGGGCGCGTCGGCGTGCGCGCCACCTTCCTCAACTCGAGCCTCGAGCCGGAGGAGCGCCGCGCGCGCGCCCAGGCGATCCGCCGCGGCGAGTACGAGCTCGTCTACGCCGCGCCCGAGGGGCTCGAGGCCTCGGTCGGCGCGGCGCTCGAGGGCGTGCGGCTCGCGGCGCTCGCCGTGGACGAGGCGCACTGCATCAGCCAGTGGGGGCACGACTTCCGCCCCGCCTACCGGAACCTGCGCGGCCTCAAGGCGCGCTTCCACGGGATCCCGGTGCTCGCGCTCACCGCGACCGCGACGCCGGAGGTGACGCGCGACATCGCCGAGCAGCTCGGGATGCAGGACCCGCTCGTCCACCGCGGCACGTTCTTCCGCCCGAACCTCCGCCTCCACGCCTACAAGAAGGGCGAGGGCGGGGGCGGGGCGGCGGGCCGCGGCCTCAAGACGAAGGACGCGCTGCTGCGCCTCGTCCGCTCGCGCCCGGGCGAGAGCGGCATCGTCTACGCGCTCTCGCGCAAGTCGGTCGAGGCCACGGCGGAGCTGCTCCAGGATCACGGCGTCCGCGCCACCCCCTACCACGCCGGGATGGAGCCCGACGCGCGCAGCCGCGCCCAGGACGCGTTCAAGGCGGGCGAGGTGGATGTCGTCGTCGCGACCGTCGCCTTCGGGATGGGCATCGACAAGCCCGACATCCGCTACGTGCTCCATCGCGACATGCCGCGGTCGGTGGAGGCGTACTACCAGGAGATCGGCCGCGCCGGCCGCGATGGCGCGCCGTCGGATTGCGTCCTCTTCTACTCCTGGGCCGACGTCGTGAGCTGGGAGCGGATGTCGGACGAGACCGAGGACGCGGTCGCCGTGCTGCAGCGGCGCCAGGCGCGCGAGATGTTCCGGCTCGCCGACGACGCCTCCTGCCGCCACCAGGCCCTCGTGCGCCACTTCGGCGAGCGCATCGCGCCGTGCGCGGCGAGCTGCGATCTCTGCGCCGGGACGGACATCGTGTCGCAGGCGCGCGCGGTGAAGGGGGGCCGGGTGTCCGCCCGCCCTTCGACTCCGCTGCGCTACGCTCGGGGCGAGCGGGGCGGGTCCGCGGAGTCGAAGGGCGCGCGTGGCGCTACGGCGCCGGCGGGCGAGACCTCCCTCGACCTCGAGCTCTTCGAGGCGCTCCGCGCCATCCGCAAGGCGATCGCCTCGGAGAAGGCGCTGCCCGCCTACTGCGTCTTCTCCGACGCCGTGCTGCGCGCGATGGTCGAGCTGCGCCCGCGCGACGAGGTGGAGCTCGCCGCCGTGAAGGGCGTCGGCCGCAAGAAGGCGCAGCAGTACGGGGAGCTGTTCCTGCCGCCCTTGCGCCGCGGTTAACGGGGCGAGGGTGCCGTCGGGTCCGGCTCGGCGCTGAACTGCACGTCGAGCCGC
This sequence comes from Anaeromyxobacteraceae bacterium, assembly GCA_045802735.1. GTDB lineage: Bacteria > Myxococcota > Myxococcia > Myxococcales > Anaeromyxobacteraceae > Anaeromyxobacter_A. Next base: position 2,469 of record JBJMQK010000304.1, read on the forward strand.
AGCGACACGGCGAAGACCCGCGGCCGCGCGCCGGTGAGCGGGTCGCGCGGCCAGGCGACCTCGGGCTCGACCTCCACGAAGACCCAGGACCGGAAGACCTGCGCGCGCGCCTTCGTGGCGACGCGCCAGGTGTCGATCGCCGCGCCGCCCTGGCCGTGGCCCGCGAACCCCGCCGAAGCGCCGAGCGCGGTGGCGGGGGTGAGGCGGTGGAGCGCCGACAGCTCGCTGCCCCACTCCCAGCCGCGGCTCGTCTGCGCCACGCCGGCGACCGCGTCGGCGCGCAGGAGCGTGACCGGGGCGAGCTGGTGCTCGAGCTGGCCGTGCGCCGTGACGCCGAGGCGCTGGATCGTGTCGGCGAACGCCATCTCGGTGAGGCGCGCCACCGTGCGCGGGGCGACCCCGAACGCGGAGCGGAGCCGCGCGCGGACGTAGGCGCCCGGGAGGACCTGCAGGTGCACGCCGGCGCCGACGTCCGCCTGCGACAGGAGCGCGTGGACGAGGTCGAGGCGCAGCTCGGCCGCGCCGCCGGCCGCGTCGCCCGCCTCGCCACGCGCCGGGCCGGCGAGGCCGTCGCGCGGCGACACGATCGCGTTCGCGACGTCGCGCGCGACGCTCTGCGCGTACACGACGACGTGCAGGCGCTCGAAGCGATGGCCGAGCTCCGGCATGCGCAGGTCGAGGCGGGCATCCACGCGCGGGATGGCCCGCGGCCCACCCTCGAGGCGCAGCTCCTGCCGCAGGAGCAGGGCCGAGCCGTTCCCCTCGAACTCGTGGTGCTCGCCGTCGCCGAAGAAGTGGTCGAACCAGGAGACCGCGTCGACGAACCCCTTCGCGAGCGCGGCGTGGGAGCGGTCGAGCCAGCCGCCCGCGTCGCGTCCGGCGTCGACGGTCCCATCGGCGTCGAGGATGTCGTCGCGCGAGGGCGCCGGGTCGGGGTCGGCGGCGGTCGCGGTCGCGGGGGGCTCGCCCTTCGACTCCGCTTCGCTCCGCTCAGGGGGAACGCAGGGGGTCGCGTCGGCGTCGGCCGTCGCGTCCGCCGCGACAGACAGCAACGCTGCGAGGACGAGGGCGGCGGCGCTCACCGGTGCTCAAGGATACGGCACCTTGCTCTTGCCGTGGGCGCAGGTCTTCACGTCCGCGGTCCAGGCCGTCGCCGGCGGCTGGCCGGCGGCGGTGATCTGGAAGGTCGCGTTCCCGCTGACGAGGAGCGGCGCGACGTCGCCGCCGTCGCCCGTGAGGACGAGCTGCGCGGGCGGGGGAGCGGCGGCGGCGCGGTCGTACGCGAGGATGCGCACGCTCTCGCCGGAGGGGCCGAGCGCGTTCACCACAGCCGTCGCGACGCCGGAGAGGTCGGGCGCGCCGCTGCGCGGGATGACCTCGACGTCATCGATGTGGAGCTCGGTTTCGGCGCCCGACGTGCGCAACAGCGGGACGGCGTCGTCGAGATCGAGGGTGAACGACGTCGAGACGGCGGGCAGCGGCACGCCGGCAGGCGCGGCGGGGAACGCGACGTTCGCCTGCAGGATGCAGAACCGCGGTAGGTCCGCTGCGACGTAGAGCACGGGCCCGCCGCAGGACGCCGCGGCGAGGGCGATCACGGCGACGGCGAGGCGCGAGCGCATGGCGGTCCTCACGGGAAGAAGAGGAGGCCGAACGTGGCGGAAGGAACGGTCCCGCTCACGGTGGGGTCGGCGATCTCCACGACGGTGGAGCCCGGGTTCGCCGAGCGGAACGCCGCCTGGAAGTTCTTCACGGGACCGCGGAACCACGTCAGGCCGGCGTGGAACACGAAGGCGAAGCGCTCGCCGCGCCCGAGCTGGACGCCGAGCTGCAGGCTCGCATAGTCGTAGCTCACGGCGTGGAGCAGCACCGAGTCCGACTTGCGGAGACCGAACGATTCGGCGAGCCCCGAGGCGTCCGACTCGAACATGTGGCCGACCTCGCCGCGCAGGAGCGGTGAGACCGCGAAGGCGAGCGGGAGGAGCGTCGCGCCCGCGCGGACGCCGAACCCGACGACGTTGTACGTCACGCCCGCGTCGACCCGGAGCGGCTGCCAGGGACGGACGGCCGCGGAGAGGCCGAGGCCGTCGGGGAAGCCGCCGTCCACGAGCAGGCCGAACATCGATGGGCTCGAGCCTGGCGGGGTGCGCGCGGGCGAGGCCGCGAGCTGTGGCGCGTGGATCGCAGCCGTCTCGGGTGGCTCAGGCGCCGTCTCGGGCGCGGGCACGGGCTCTGCGCTCGCCGCGCTCGCGACCCCGAGGAGCAGGGCGGCGACGACATTTCGCAATGCAGTCGTTTCGTGCGAGGCTCGCATGGCTGCCGAGAGGATGCTCCCTCGGCGCGATCGGCCACCAGACCCTTCGATGGCGCTCCCCGCGACCCTCTACGACTTCGACGTCGCGCTCGAGCACGTCGACCGCGCCCTCCACCAGCGGGTGCAGCTCAAGGTGGCTCGCCACCCGTCCGAGACGCTGCCGCGCATGTGGTTGCGCGTGGTCGCCTACCTCTGGCTCTACGAGGAGCGGCTCCGGATGGGCCCGGGCATCTCCGACCCCGACGCGCCCGACCTCCTCGCCGACGACCTGACCGGCCAGCTCACGCTCTGGGTTCGCGTCGGCCGCCTCGACCCGGTGAAGCTCGAGCGCGAGGCCGATCGGAATGCCCGCGCACGCATCGCCGCCGGGTTCGAGAGCGCCGAGCGGCTCGACGCCTTCGTCGAGGCTGCGCGTGTGGCGGGGGTGAAGCGCCTCGCCCGCGCTGAGCTGTTCGCGCCGGACGGTGCGCTCCTCCAGGCGCTCGCGGCCGCCGACGAGCGCCGGACGAAGGCCTCGGTGACGATCGTCGGCGACCACCTCTACGTGCAGCGCGGCGCGGAGTCGCTCGACGGCCCGCTCGCCCGCCGGTCGCTCGCGCCGCCCTAGATCGCAGAAAAGGAATGGCGGGCGGGGCCCCGCGCGTTACAACCTCGCTATCTGGACCAGGCTGGTCTTCTTAGCGCCCGGCCGGGCGGGGACTCGAAGCATGCTTCGCATGAGCAAGCTCACCGATTACGGACTCGTGCTCCTCACCCATATGGCGCAGGGGGGCGCTGCCGATGTGCGCACCGCCCACGAGCTGGCGCAGGCGTCGCATGTGCCCCTGCCCACCGTGTCGAAGATCCTGAAGGAGCTCTCGCGCGAGGGGCTCGTCGTCTCGCACCGCGGGCGCCGCGGCGGGTACAGCCTCTCGCGCCCTGCCGACCAGATCTCGGTCGCCGCGGTCGTCGAGGCGCTCGAGGGCCCGGTCGCCCTCACCGAGTGCAGCGTCCTCGACGGAGGCTGCTCGCTCGAGCCAGACTGCCTCGCGAAGAGTCACTGGGGGCCCATCAGCCGGGCGATCCAGCGCACGCTGTCCCGCTTGCCGCTGTCGTCGCTCGGGCCCAGGCCCACGCGCGGCGGCCGCTCCGCCCGCCCCCCGTCGTCCCACCCTAGCCTGACGGTGCTCACGCCATGACGCAGGACGCAGCCCTCCGCGAACTGACCGAGGGCAAGTACAAGTACGGCTTCGTCACGGACGTCGAGACCGACGAGGTCCGCAAGGGCCTCGACGAGGAGATCGTCCGCCT
>JBJMQK010000036.1:0-3406 GCA_045802735.1 Anaeromyxobacteraceae bacterium
ATCGCGTCGCGGATCAGCAGCTCGTTGTGCCCCATCCCGTAGAAGTCGCCCGTGTCGAGGAGCGTCACGCCGGCGTCGAGCGCCGCGTGGAGGGTGGCGATGCTCTCGCGCTCGTCGGACGGGCCGTACATCCCCGACATGCCCATGCAGCCGAGCGCGATCGGGAAGACGGCGGGGCCCGACGCGTCGAGGGTGCACGGGGCGCGAGCGGGGGCGGTCATGAACCGGAGGTAAGGGCGCGCGGCGCGCTCGGCCAGTCCGGGTGTGGGGCCCCCGCGCACGCTCGAAACGGCCACTGCTCGGCGCTAGACGAGCACCGTGCGAGCCCCTCCTCTCCTTCAATTCTCCGGGCGAGCCGGTTGGCTCGACGCGAGGGACCCCTGGCGCTTCTTCTTTCCGCTCGGAGTGATCCTGGCGTGGGCGGGGGTCTTTCACTGGCTCCTCTTCGCGGTGGGCGCGATCGATGACTATCGCGTCGCCTACCACGGGAGTGTGCAGATCCAGGGCTTCCTGACCTCCATCGCCGTCGGGTTCCTGTACACGTTCGTCCCGCGCCGGACGGGGACCGATCCGCCCACGGCGCTGGAGATGGTCGCGGGCGCGGCCGCACCGATCGCGCTCACCCTCGCGGCGTGGCAGGAGCACCTGGCGCTGGCCGAGGCGAGCTGGGCGACGGGCATCGCGGTGGTGAGCGCCTTCGTGGTGCGCCGCCTGCGCTCGCCCGGCGGAGGCGTCGGCCTCCCCACGATCTTCGTGTGGGTCCCGCTGGCGCTCCTCTCGGCGTTCGCCGGGGCGACGCTCGTCGCGGTTGCCGCCGTGATCGCTCCGTTCGACGACCCGGCGTACGGACTGCTCGGCCGCAGGCTGCTCTTGCAGGGGTTCGTCTCCTGCCTCGTCATCGGCGTCGGCGGCACGATGCTCCCGCAGTTGACGCGCGGTGAGACCCGCGCCGTCGCGGCGCCTTCTCCGGGTGCGCGGGCGCGGCAGGCGGTCGCTGCGCTCCTCTTCCTGGCGAGCTTCCCGATCGAGATCCATGCCGGGGCGCGGCCGGGCTACGCGCTCCGCGCCGCGGTGGCGGGCGCCGTGGTGGCCTCGGCGGCGCGGCTCTGGCGCCCTCCCTCGGCACCGGGGCTTCACCGGAAGCTCATCTGGCTCTCGGCCTGGCTCCTGCCCGTGGGCTACGCCGCCGTCGCCGCCGTCCCGCCGTTGCGGACGGCGATGCTGCACGTCGTCTTCATCGGAAGCTTCGCGATGATGACGCTCTCCGTGTCACTGCACGTGGCGCTCTCGCACGGCGGCCGCTCGAACCTTCTCGCGGGGTGGACCTGGCAGGTGCTCGTGATGGGGCTCCTCATCCTCGCCGCGCTCGTCTTCCGGCTGCTCGTCGGTGTCGATGTGGCGCACCTCACCTGGTGGCTCGGCTCCGCTGCGCTCTCGTTCCTGCTCGCGACCGTCGCATGGTCCGCGCTGGTGCTGCCCGCGATCCTCGCGACGGGGCCGGGCGCGCGCTGAGAGCGTGGTGGCCACCCGGAGGTCACCGCAGCCGCCGCCACGCCGCGAGATGGCGCACGGCGCGCGCGCGATCCCCGAGGCGCTCGGCGAGGCGCGCGGCGTTGTGGTGCGCGTCGCCGTGGGCGGGGTCGGCGGCGAGGCTCGCCTCGTACGCCTCGAGCGCCTCGGTCGCGGCGCCGCGGTCCTCGAGCGCGACGCCCAGGTTGAAGAGCGCGACCGCGTCGCCCGGCCGCGCGGCGAGCGCGCGCCGGTAGTGCCGCTCCGCGGCGGCCGCGTCGCCGGCGTCGTGGAGGAGGCGCCCCAGGTTCAGGTTGGCGCCGTAGTGCGCGGGGTCCGCCGCGAGCGCGCGCCCGTACGCGTCGCGCGCCTGGTCGGGCGCGCCATCCTCGAGGTCGCAGCCCCACTCGTAGAACTCGTCGGCGCCGCGCGGCGCGGCCTCGGCCGAGCGCGCGAGGAGCGGCGCCACCTCGGCGGCCACGTCGGCGACGGCGAAGTCGAAGAGCGCCTGCCCGGACTCGGGGTGCCACGCCCCCGCGCCGTCCCGCACCACCACGCGGTCGCCGTCGGCGGCGATGCGCAGCGCCGCGAGCGACCGCCCGGCGGGGAGCTGCTGCCGTGCGCGGGCCAGCGCCCGCTTGACGCGCGCCGCCGGGACCCGCGCCCGCACCAGCTCGCGCGCGGCGCGCAGGAGCACGAGGTCGTGGAACGAGAAGCGCAGCTCGCCGCGCGGGCCGCGCCGCGCGTCGCCGAGGCCGGCGCGCGCCAGCTCGCGCACCTGCGCCGCGGTGAGCCCCAGCATGCGGGCGACCTCGCTCGTCCGGTACGACCACACGGCGCGCGGCTACTTCCGGGTCCCCGACTTCGCGCGGTCGGCGCGCGGCTCGCGCCGTGCCCGCTTCGCGGGGAGGCGGCCGGGGTCTTCCTTCGACTCCGCTGCGCTCCGCTCGGGATGAGCGGAGGGAGGCTCCTCGGCGCTCCGCTCGGGACGAGCGGAGGCGGCGAGGCTCTGCTTCAGCGCCTCGACGAGGTCGATGACCTGCGCCCGCGGCTCCTCCGCCGGCGTCGCCTGGATCTGCTGCCCTTGCACCTTCTGCTCGATGAGCGCGAGCGTCCGCGCGCGCACCTCGTCGCGGTAGGCCTCGGGGTGAAACGCCTCGGACGCGGTCTGCTCGACCAGCTTCAGCGCGAGCTGCACCTCGGCCTCCTTCACCTCCGCGTCCTCGACGCCGACGTCGCTGAAGGGGCGGACCTCGTCGGCGTACAGGAGCTGCTGCATGACGAGCCCGCCGTCGAGCGGGCGCAAGAGGACGAGGTAGCCCTTGCCGCGCGCGGCGTAGCGCGCGAGCGCGGCCTTGCCCGAGCGGCGCATCGCCTCGGACAGGAGCCGGTAGGCCTTGGCTCCGCCGCGATCGGGGCCGAGGTAGTAGGGCTTGTCGAAGTAGACGGGGTCGACCGCGGCGAGCGGGACGAACTCCGAGATCTCGATCGCCTGGGAGGCCGTCTCCTCGAGCGCCACCAGCTCGTCCTTCGTGAAGGTGACGTACTGGTCCTTCGCCACCTCGTACCCCTTCACCATGTCGTCGCGCTCGACCTTCTCCCCGTCGCGCGCGCAGACGTACTGCTGCCGCAGGCGCGAGCCGCACTTCGCGTGGAGGAGGTTGAACGAGATGCCGGAGGAGGCCTGCGTCGCCGAGAAGAGCTTCACCGGGATCGAGACGAGGCCGAACGAGATGGTGCCGGACGCGAGCGAGCGAGGGGCCATCCCGGCCCGTATAAGGGAGCGGCCGCGCCGAGGCCCGGCGAAGAGGCGCCCGTCGACGTCCCGCCGCGGGCTGCCCTTGCAGGGGCGCGCGGGCCGTCGCCACCGTTCGTGTACGCCTGTTGACTCGGAGGA
>JBJMQK010000408.1:0-7359 GCA_045802735.1 Anaeromyxobacteraceae bacterium
TGAACACAAACCTGGATCCGGATGTGGCCGTGCGGGGCGGCGCGCTACGTCTTCACCGGCGTGGCCTTCAGCGCGGCCTTGCCGTCCTTCACGTAGACCTGGAACTTCACCGTCCGGCAACGGTACTTCTCGAGGAGCTGCTCGCGGTTCTTGAGCAGCTTCAGGCGGAAGCGATCGAAGGCCACCGCCTGCGGGCCCTCGCCGCACTCCGCGCGGACGCGGACGAACTCATCGTACACGGTGCGCCAGTGCGCCTCGTCCGCGGCGGAGACGCCCCCCGTCGCGATCCCCGCGGCCGGCTGCGGCGCCGGGGGCGGCGGCGCGGCGACGGCGCGCGGCGCCGCCTCGGCGGGTGCGGCGAGCCGGTCGGCCGGACGCGCGTCGACGGGCGAGCGGCCGAGCGGGAAGAGGTCCTCGGTCCCGGCGTCGTGGTGGGCGGCGTCGCTCCGGATCGCGCGCAGCACGCCGTCGTCGGCGCCGTCGTTCGGCAGCGCATCGGCGAACGGCGGAGGCGTGGCCGCGGCTGGCGGCGTCGCGGGCGACCCGGCGCTGGGCGCCGCGGGCTCGAAGCGCTCGGTCGGGGACGGCGCGAAGCGCTCCGTCGGAGACGGCTCGGAACCCTGAGGCTCCGCCGCGATGGAGGCCTGCGCGAGGAGCGCCGGCGCCTCGGCCTCGGCCGGCTCTGCGCCGCGCGCGGGCTCGGCGGGCGGCGGCTCGGCGATGGGCCGCACGACGGCGGTGACCTCGTCCGCGGGCGGCGGCGTCGGCTCGCGCTGCGCCTCGGGGGGCGCGGCCTCGCGCTGCGGGAACGCGAACGGGTCCGCTTGCGGCGCGGCGACCGGCGCGGGCTCGGGTGCGTCGGGAGGCGCAGCCTCGGCGAACGCAGGGGCGGCGGAGACGCCGCGCGCGGGGACGGGGAACCCCTGCGTCGGCCCCGCGGCAGGCGCGACCGCGGCAGGCGCGACCGCCGCCGGCCTGACCTGCGCCGCCTCCGCCGCGCGGTTGAGGGCCGCCGCCACCGTCCCGAGGCTGCCCGCGAGCGCCGGCGCGCGCGCCGCGAAGTCGCCCCGCCCGATGCGATCGGCCGCGCCGACGAGGTCCTTCGGGACGACCGCGCGCTGCTCGTTCGTCACCCCGAAGCCGGTGAGCACGCCGAGGATGAAGAGCAGCGCGACCGCGGCGAGCGCGATCCAGAGGTAGCTGACGATGGGCGCGAGGAGCGGCGCGGTGGCTGCCGAGAGCACGATCGCGGCGCCCGTCACGCCCCGCACCGGGATGGCGCGGATCCGGTACGCCGGCGCGCCCGAGAACGGCATCGAGAGCGCCGGGATCTTCACCGGCGCGTCGAACGACGCCTGCTGCGCGCCGAGCGCGCCGGCGCTGGCGGTCCGCCCGATCGCATTCTTCGCGGCGCCGAGGACGACGGCCAGCTCCGCGGGCGAGAGCGTCGTCACGGGCTTCCGCCCCTCGATCGCGAGGGTCGCGTTGCAGGTCGTCGAGTTGCGGACCGCGCCGAGCCACGTCGCGTCGAGCGGCAGGCCGACGCCGGCCGCGGCGCCCTGGCCGGCGGGAGCGGCCGCGAGGTACCACAGCGCCTCCTCGGCCTGGACGTACCCGGCGCGCCGCACCTCGGCGGCCCCGGAGACCATCGACGCTCCGTCGGCCTCGAGCTGGACCGGGGCGCCGGCGGCGCGCGCGGTCACGCCCGCCCGCGTCGAGACGGCGACGAGGACCGGACGGTCCGCGCCGGGCGCCTGCCTGGCCTGCAGGGCGGCCTGCGCCGCGGCGGCAGCATCGCGCCCGGCCTCGGGGGCGGTGGCCTGGGCGAACGCCGGGTCGCGCGCGACCGCGTCGGCGAGCTGCACCGCGTCGGAGGCGAGGAGCTGCAACCGTGCGTCGATCTGGCCCGCCGCGGCGAGGAGCTCGCGATCCGCCTGGCCGACGGCGCGCTCCGTGAGCCAGCGCGAGAGGAAGAGGACGTCGGCCGCGCCCGCCACGAGCACGACGAGCGCAAACACCCAGACCTTGAGCCTGTTCATCGCGCCGGCCGTCATAGCCTGCGCCCGTTGGGGTGTCAAACCTGCGACGGCGCGACACTTTTGGATGATCGCTCACGTTTGCAGCCTTCGCGTGATGCGCGAACGACCTCGACCTCGAGTGCGTCCTGCACTATAGTTCCTCGCGTGCCTCCCCGCCGGCGCGGCCCTCGGCCCGCTCCCGAAGCGATCCTGGCCCACCTCGGGGCGAAGCTCCGGGCGCGGCGGAATGCGCTCGGGTGGACGCTCGCGGACCTCTCGGCGCGCTGCGGGATCTCGCAGCGGTTCCTCTCCGACGTCGAGGGCGGCAAGGCGAACATCTCGGTCATGAGCCTGCAGGCGATCGCGCGCGCCGTCGGCTCGACGCCGGGTGACATCCTCGCCGGGGGGCCCACCGCCGATCGGCGCGGCTGCATCGCGCTGCTGGGGCTCCGCGGCGCGGGAAAGTCCACCGTCGGCCCGCGGCTCGCGTCGCGGCTGGCGCTGCCCTTCTTCGAGCTCGACGGGCTCATCGAGGCCGAGGCGGGCGTGTCGCTCGGCGAGATCTTCGCCGTCCACGGCGAGGGCTGGTACCGCAAGCTCGAGTTCCAGGTGCTGCGGCGCTTCCTCGAGTCGCACGACCGCGCCGTGTTCGCGACCGGCGGCGGCATCGTCACCTCGTCCGAGACCTACGAGATGCTGCTCTCGCGCTGCACGAGCGTGTGGGTGCGCGCGCGCGCGAGCGACTACATCGACCGCGTCGTGAAGCAGGGCGACACCCGCGCCACCGGCGGGAAGCTGCACGTCATGGCCGACCTGCGCGCGCTGCTCGCCGACCGCGAGCCGCTCTATGCGCGCGCCGACCTCGTCGTGGACACCTCGGCGCTCGGCGTCGCCGGCGCCGTCGACGCGGTCGTCCGCGAGCTCGCCTCGCTCGCGGCGACGCCCACCTGAGCCGGATCGCGACGTGGCGCGCCCCGGCGCCGCGCGTCATCTTCTCCGCATGACGCTCCGTCACATCGCCGCCGCGCTGCTCGCGCTGGCCGCGCTCGCGGCCTCACCCGACGAGGGCATGTGGACGTTCAACGACTTCCCGGTGGGGAAGGTCGAGGCGCGGTACGGCTTCCGGGCGGACGGACGCTGGCTCGATCACGTGCGCCTCTCCTCGGCGCGCCTCGCGCAGGGCTGCTCCGGGAGCTTCGTGTCGGCGGCGGGGCTCGTCCTCACGAACCACCACTGCGCGCGCCGCTGCATCCAGGGGCTCTCGACGCCGCAGCGCGACCTCGTGAGCGCCGGCTTCTACGCGAAGACGCCGGCGGACGAGGCGCGATGCCCGGAGCTCGAGGTGAACCAGCTCGTCGGGATCGCCGACGTCACCGAGCGCATGCGCCAGGCGACGAACGGGCTCGAGGGGCAGCGCTACCTCGAGGGGCAGCGCTACAACGAGGCGCAGCGGGCGGCGATCGCGCGCATCGAGAAGGAGTGCCAGTCGTCCTCCGCGCTGCGCTGCGAGGTGGTGACGCTCTACCGCGGCGGGCGCTACGACCTCTACACCTACCGCCGCTTCCAGGACGTGCGCCTCGTGTTCGCGCCCGAGCTCGCGATCGCCTTCTTCGGCGGAGACCCCGACAACTTCGAGTTCCCGCGCTACGACCTCGACGTCTCGTTCCTGCGGGTCTACGAGGACGGGAAGCCCGCGAAGATGGAGCACTTCTTCAGCTGGTCGCCCTCGGGCGCGCGCGAGGGCGAGCTCACGTTCGTCACCGGCAACCCCGGCGGAACCTCGCGCCAGCTCACGGTCGCGCAGCTCGCGTACCTGCGCGACGTCCAGCTCCCCGACGCGATCTTCCGGCTCTCCGAGCTGCGCGGCCAGCTCACCGAGTACCGGCGCCGCGGCCCCGAGCAGGCGCGCCACGCGAGCGGCGACCTCTTCTACGTCGAGAACTCGCTCAAGGCGCTGAAGGGCCGGCTCGAGGCGCTGCACGACCCGGCGTTCTTCGCCGCGAAGGTCGCCGCCGAGAACGCCCTCGTGGCCGAGCTCGCGAAGGACCCGCAGCGCGCCGCGCGCAGCGTCCCGGCCTTCGACGCCATCGCCCGCGCGCAGAGCGACCTCAAGAAGCTCCGCAAGCCGCTCAACCTGATCGAGCGCCGGCAGGGGTTCTCGGGCGACCTGTACGGCTTCGCGCGGACGCTGGTGCGCGCCGCCGACGAGCGGCCGAAGCCGAACGAGACCCGCCTCAAGGAGTTCCGCGAGTCGGCGCTCCCCGCCCTCACCCAGAACCTCTTCAGCACCGCCCCCGTCTTCGGCGAGTTCGAGACGTTCCAGCTCACCTTCTCGCTCACGAAGCTGCGCGAGGCGCTCGGGGTCGACGATCCGTTCGTGAAGAAGGTGCTCGGGAAGGCCTCGCCCGAGGAGGTCGCGGCGCGCGTCGTCGCGGGGACGAAGCTCGCCGACGTCGCGTACCGCAAGCAGCTGTGGGAGGGCGGGAAGGCCGCCGTGGACGCCGCCGCGAAGGACGACGCGCTGATCGCGCTCGCCCGCCTCGTCGACCCCGACGCGCGTGCGGTGAGGACGCGGTACGAGGACGGCATCGAGGCCGTGGTGAAGCGCGGGGACGAGGCGATCGCCCGCGCGCGCTTCGAGGTGCAGGGCACGAGCACCTACCCCGACGCGACGTTCACGCCGCGCCTCTCCTACGGCTCCGTGCAGGGCTGGGAGCACGACGGCAAGACGGTGAAGCCCTTCACGACGTTCGGCGGCGCCTTCGAGCGCGACACCGGGCGCGACCCGTTCGCGCTCCCGAGGAGCTGGCTCGACGCGAAGGCGCGCCTCGACCTCGCGACGTCGTTCGACCTCGTGACCACGAACGACATCATCGGCGGCAACTCCGGCTCGCCGCTCGTGGACAAGGAGGCGCGGATCGTCGGGCTCGTCTTCGACGGCAACGTCCACTCGCTGGGCGGCGACTACGGCTTCGACCCCGCGGTGAACCGCGCCATCTCCGTCCACAGCGCCGGGATCCTGGAGGCGCTCGCCAAGGTCTACCGCGCCGACCGCCTCGTGCAGGAGCTGCGGCCGGCGCAGGGATCCGGCGGCCGCTGACGCCGTGGCGCGCGGCCTCGAGCGCGTTCCTCGCCTACTTCGGCTTGAGCAGGTTCTGAAGCTCGCGCAGCTCGGCCGCGTCGATCGTCATCGTGGCGGCCTCGGCGCGGGTCGGCGCGCGCGGCGGAGGCGCGACGGCGCTCGCGCGCGCCGGTGCCGGAGCGGCCGCGGGCGCGTCGAGGAGCTCGCGGATGCACGCCGCCAGGGCACGCGGCGTGAAGGGCTTCGGCAGGAAGCTCGCGTTGGGGAGCCCGCCGGCCGCCAGCTCCTCGGCGTACCCGGAGACGAACAGCGTGCGCAGCCCCGGCCGGAGCGCCCCGAGCGCCCGCGCCACCGTCGGACCGCTCATGCGCGGCATCACGACGTCCGTCACGAGGAGGTCGATCCGGCCGCGGTGCGTGCGCGCGCGCCCGAGCGCCTCGTCGCCCGCGCGGCAGGGCAGCACCTCGTACCCCAGCGCCGCCAGCGCGCGCGTGTTCATGTCGAGCACGAGCGCGTCGTCCTCGACGAGCAGGATGGTCTCGCCGCCGCCCCGCGCCGCGGCCGCGCTGCGCGGCACCTCCTCGACCGCCCCGCCCGCGCGCGGCAGGAGGATCTCGAAGCGGGTGCCGTGTCCCACCTCGCTCGCGACGGAGATGTGCCCGCCGGCCTGCTTCACCGTGCCGTAGACCATGGCGAGCCCGAGGCCGGTGCCGCGCCCGGGCTCCTTCGTCGTGAAGAACGGCTCGAAGACCCGCGCCATCGTCTCCGCCGACATGCCGGTACCGGTGTCGCTCACGGCGAGCAGCACCCAGTCGCCCGGGCTCACCTCGCCTGCGTCACCGCCGCTCACCTGCACGTTCCTGAGCTCGAGCGTCAGCCGGCCGCCGCGCTGCATGGCGGCGCGGGCGTTCACCGCGAGGTTCACGAGCACCTGCTGGAACTGCGACGGATCGACGCGGACCGGCCACACGTCCGGGGGCGTGCGGGTGGCGATCTCCAGGTCCTCGCCCAGCATGCGCCGCAGCATGCGCTCGGTCTCGGCGACGAGCCCCGGGAGCGCCACCACCCGCGGCGCCACGACCTGCTTGCGCGCGAACGCGAGGAGCTGGCGGGTCAGCTCCGCGGCGCGCTGCGCCGCCTCGCGCACGACGGCGAGGTCCTCGAGCGCCGGCGAGCCGAGGGGGACGACCTCGGCCGCGAACTCCGCCGCCGAGAGGATGGAGGTGAGGAGGTTGTTGAAGTCGTGCGCCACGCCGCCGGCGAGCCGGCCGACGGCGTCCATCTTCTGCGCCTGCGCGAGCTGCTCCTCGAGGCGCCGCTGATCCGACACGTCGAGGTGCGTGCCGACCATGCGCTGCGCGCGGCCGCCCTCGTCGCGCGAGACGACCTTGCCGCGGTCGTGGATCCACTTCCAGCCACCGTTCTTCGTGCGCAGCCGGTGCGTGCTCTCGTACTCGCCGGCGCGGCCCTCGAGGTGCTCGCGCAGGCGGTGCATGACGTCGGCGCGGTCGTCGGGGTGGACCGACAGCTCCCAATCGGCGACGGCGCGCGGCGCCTCGCCCGGCGCGAAGCCGAGCATCGCCTCGTACTGTGCGTCGTACACGATCGCGCCGCACGCGAGGTCCCAGTCCCACATGCCGAGGCCGGTGCCCCACAGCGCCAGCTCGAGGCGCTCCTCGCGGTCGCGCAGCGCGCGCTCGGCCTGCTGGCGCTCCAGCTCGGCGCCGGCGCGCGCGGCGAAGATCTCGAGGAGGGCCCGCGCCGGCGCGAGATCCGCCTGCTCCTCGCGGTAGAGCGCCGCGATGAGCCCGATGCGCTGCCCGGTGCTGTCGAGCAGCGGCGCCCCGGCGTACGCCTGGGCGCCCCACGCGACGAGCGCCGCGTCGCCCGGGAAGAGCTCCTGGATGGCGCGGGGGTAGCCGCAGCTCGTGGAGCTGAGGAGGTGCTCGCACGGCGTGCCGGCGAGGTCGTACTCGACGACCGGCGCGAGCTGACCCTCGGCGAACAGGGCGCGCGTGCGGACGCGGTGCCGGCCCGGGAGCAGCTCACCGACGAGGACGTAGTCGGCGTGGAGCATGGCCCCGAGGTCCTGCACCACCGCCCGGAAGAACGACTCGCCGGTGAGCGCCGACAGCGAGCGCGCCGCGAGCGCGAGCGCGTCGCCACGGCGCGCGTCGGGCGGCCGCAGCAGCGCCGTGAGCCGGCGCGGCGCCGAGGCGTGCTCGGCGATGGCGGCCTCGACGCGGACGACGCCGCCCC
>JBJMQK010000497.1:0-7475 GCA_045802735.1 Anaeromyxobacteraceae bacterium
GCGATGAGGCGGCGCACGGCAAGCCTGGCGGCGAGCCTCGCCGCGCCCCTCGCCACGATCGTTCTCGCCTGCGGCCACGGTGGCGAGGGGGGAGCGCTGCGGACCCGGGCGAGCCCGCCGCTCGTCGTCGGCCCGATGACGGTGGCGCTGCCGGCGCCCTCGCACCCGACGGTCGCGCTGCGCGTCGCCTTCCGCGCGGGGAGCGTCGACGATCCCCCCGGGAAGGAGGGGCTCACCGCGCTCACCGCCGCGGTCCTCGTCGAGGGCGGCACGGAGAAGCTCGCCTCGGCCGAGCTGGCCCGCGCGCTCTTCCCGCTCGCCGCCGAGCTCTCGGCGAACGTCGACAAGGAGCTCACCGTCCTCGCGGGGCGCTGCCCGCGCGCCACGCTCGAGCGCTTCCTGCCCATCCTCGAGGACGTGGTGTTGCGGCCGCGCTTCGACCCGCAGGACTTCGAACGCCTGCGGAGCCGCGCGCTCGACGCTCTCGAGAAGACGCTCCGCACCGAGGACGACGAGGCGCTCGCGAAGGAGGCGCTCGCGCTCGAGCTGTACCGCGACCATCCGTACGGGCACCCCACCACCGGCACCGTCGAGGCGCTCCGCCGCGTCACGCTCGAGGACGTGAAGGCGCAGTGGCGGCGCGTCTTCACGCGGGCGCGGCTCGTCGTCGGCGTGGCCGGCGGGTACGAGGACGACCTCGGGGCGCGCCTCGCGCGCGCGCTGGCGGCGCTGCCGGAGGGCGCGCCGCCCGCGCCCGTCCCGCCGCCGCAGGGAGAGGCGCCGCGGTTCCTCCTCGTCGAGAAGGGCTCGACCCCGACCGCCATCTCGATGGGGTTCACCTGGGACGTGAAGCGCGGCGACCCCGACTTCCCGGCGCTCGTCGTGGCGGTGTCGGCGCTCGGCGAGCACCGGCAGGGCGCGGCGTTCCGCCTGTTCAAGGAGCTGCGCGAGGTGCGCGGGCTCAACTACGGCGACTACGCCTACCCCGAGTACTTCGAGCAGGCGTCGGGGAGCGCGCTGCCGCAGGTGAACCGCCCCCGGTCGCGGCAGGAGTTCACCCTGTGGCTGCGCCCGGTCGAGCCGCAGCACCGGCTCTTCGCGGTGCGCGCGGCGCTGCGCGAGGTGGACCGCTGGGCGAACCGCGGGCTCACCGCGGCCGAGCTGGACCGCGTGCGCTCGTTCCTCCTCGGCTACACGCTCACCTTCACGCAGACCGACGCGCGCCGCCTCGGCTACGCCATCGACGATCGCTTCTACGGGCTCGAGCCCGGGTGGCTCGAGACGCTGCGGGCGCGCCTCCCCGCGCTGACCGTGGACGAGGTGAACGCCGCGGTGCGGCGGCACGTCGACCCCGCGCGCCTCCGCATCGTCATCGCCACCCGTGGCGCGGCGGAGCTGGCGAGCGAGATCCGGTCCGGCGCGCCGTCGCCCATCACCTACGCCGTCGCGAAGCCGAAGGACGTGCTCCTCGCGGACAAGGAGATCGAGCGCTTCCCGCTCGGCGTCCGCGGGCCGGACGACGTGCGGGTGGTGAAGGTGGAGGAGCTGTTCGAGCGGTAGCGCCTTCGCCCTTCGACTCCGGCGCTGCGCGACGCAGCGGAGTCGAAGGGCGCGCTAACGGAGCTTGCCCGCCGCCGCCGCGAGCACGTCGGCGAGCTTCTCCACCGCCGTCCCGCTCCCCTGCGCCAGATCCGGAGCGCCGCCGCCCTTCCCGCCGAGCGCGGCGACGGCCTCGCGGAGGAGGGCGCCCAGGTCCGGGCCCGGCCCCTTCGGCCGCGCGAAGCAGAGGAACGCGCGCCCCTCGCCGCGTCCGGCGAGGAGCGCCGTCCGGCCGCCCGCCACGAGCGCCTGCGCCGTCGCGCGCAGGAACCCCGCCACGTCCGCGACCGGCGCCGGCAGCTCCGCGACGATCGGGGCCGCGGCGTCGCAGGGCGCGCCGGCGAGCCGCGCCGCCTCCGCCGCCGCGACCGCGCCCACGAGCGCCTCGAGCTCCTTCCGGCGTGCCCCGAGATCCGCCGCGAGCCGCGCCGCCGCGGCGGGCGCCTCCGCCGGCGCGCAGCGCAGCGCCGCCGCGACGCCGCCGAGCCGCTCCGACGACGTGCGCAGGAGGCGCAGCACGCGGCCGCCGCAGGCGAACTCGACGCGCGAGCCCTGCCCCCACTTCGCGGCGCGCAGGAGCGCGATCGCGCCGACCTCCCCCGTGCGCCGCGGGTGCGTGCCGCCGCACGGGCTCGCGTCCACGCCCTCGACGAGCACCACGCGCGAGCCCTTCGTCGGCTCCTTCCTGAGCGCGATCCGCGCGAGCTCGTCCGGCGCGAGGTCCCTCGCGACGACCGGGAGGTCGCGCCACACCGTCTCGTTCGCGCGCCGCTCCACCTCCTCGAGCGCGGCCGCGCCGAGCCGCGAGGGCGGCGCGTCGAGGTCGATGGTGCACGCCTCGTCGCCGAGGTGGAACGACACCGTGCGCGCGCCGAGCGCCGCCTCGAACGCGGCGGAGAGGAGGTGCTGCCCGTGGTGCTGCTGCATGTGGTCGAAGCGCCGCCGCCAATGGAGAACGCCCTCGACACGACCTGTGGGCGCCGCGCCGGCCACGAGGTGGACGACCTCGCCGTCGACCTCCTGCACGTCCACCACCTCCGCGCCGCCGAGCGTTCCGCGATCGGCGGGCTGCCCGCCGCCCTCCGGGTAGAACGCGGTCCGCGACAGGGTGACGCCGGCGCGATCGCCGACGCGCCGCTCGCCCGTGACCTCGGCCTCGAAGCGGGCGAGGTACGGGTCGTCGAGGTACAGGCGGAGGGTCATTCGCGCAGTGTAGCGGCTCCGGAGCCGGGGCCGCATTGCCACCGGGAGGTCGCGGTCCCTACCTGAGAGGCATGAAACTCCAGATCCACTCGCAGCACATCGAAGCTCCCCGCGACGTCGTCTCCTTCGTGAAGAAGCACGTGATCGCGCCGCTGCGGCGGCTCCACGACAGCCCGGCGAGCGAGCTCGTCGTGTACATCGAGGACACGAAGCCGGCGAAGGGCGGCGTGGACCAGGCCTGCAAGATGACGTTCCGGATGCCCGGCTCGCGGGCGATGCGCGTCGAGAGCGTGAACGTCGATCTGCACGCTTCGCTGCTCGACTGCGCGCAGCGCCTGAAGCGGCTCGTGCAGCGCCAGGTGATGAAGCAGCGCTCCACCTCGCGCTCGCCGCAGCACAGGCCACTCGGCCGCACCTGGCGCGCGCGCTCGAGCAACGCCGGAACGACGCCCGCCGGCGAGCCCGCGACGCTATAGCACGGCGAACCCACGCTGGGATTTTCCTCAGCGTGCGATCCGGCGCGCGCCTCTGGACTCGCGCGCCGGATCGGCTATGGTTCGCGCGCCTGGCTGCTGCCAGGGCAAGCAGGCGAGGGTCCGATGACACTGCTCGAAAAGCTGATGCCGCGCACCGACGACTTCTTCGACGACTTCGAGAAGCTCGCCGCGACGACGGTCGAGGGGACGCGGCTCTTGAAGGCGATGCTGGACGACTTCACCGACGTCCCGCGGAAGGTGCAGGGCATCAAGGACGTCGAGCACCGCGGCGATGACATCACGCACCGCTCCTTCGAGCGCCTGCACAAGCAGTTCATCACGCCCTTCGACCGCCCCGAGATCCACCGGCTCCTCTCGCGCATCGACGACGTGCTCGACCTCGCCGACGCCGCCGCCGAGCGCCTCGGCCTCTACGAGATCACGACCGTGCTCCCCGACGCGCGCGAGCTGGCGGGCGTGCTCGTCGCCGCGGCGGAGACGATGCAGCAGGCCGTCCGCGGGCTGCGCGACGTGAAGAACCCGAAGCGCGTCCTCGAGGCGTGCAAGGCCGTGAACGTGTGCGAGAACCAGGGCGACACGCTCATCCGCCGCGCCATCGCCGACCTGTTCAAGAGCGGGCTCGATCCACTCACCGTGATGAAGTGGAAGGAGATCCTCGACCTCATCGAGGACGGCATCGACCGCGCAGAGGACGTCGCCAACGTCATCGAGGGCGTGGTGCTCGAGCACGCCTGACCGGCGCCCCTCCCCCACATGATCCTCGCCATCGTCATCGGCCTCGTCGCCGTAGCGCTCATCTTCGACTTCATCAACGGGTTCCACGACGCGGCGAACTCGATCGCGACGGTGGTCGCGACGCGCGTGCTCTCCCCGACGAAGGCGGTCGCGTGGGCGGCATTCTTCAACTTCGTGGCGGCGGCGCCGGTGCTCTTCGGCGGCGAGCTCAAGGTCGCGAACACGATGGGCAAGGGCATCATCGAGTTCGAGATGCTGCGCGCCCGCGGCTCCGCGTTCGTGCTGCTCGTCATCTTCGCGGCGCTCTGCGGCGCGATCATCTGGAACCTGCTCACCTGGTACTGGGGCCTGCCGTCGTCGTCCTCGCACGCGCTCGCCGGCGGCATGATCGGGGCGACGCTGCCCGCGCTCGGGATGAAGGGCCTCGTGCTCGCGGGCATCGGGAAGATCGCGATGTTCATCGTGCTCTCCCCCGTCATCGGCATGGTGTTCGGGTCGCTCAACATGGTGGCCGCGAACTGGCTCGTGCGGAAGCAGACGCCGGCGCGCGTCGACCGCTGGTTCCGGCGGCTGCAGCTCGTCTCGGCGGGCATCTTCTCGTACAGCCACGGCACGAACGACGCGCAGAAGGTGATGGGCCTCATCGCGGTCGTGCTCTACGGCACGATCCGGAGCGGTCAGCAGTTCCACGTCCCGATCTGGGTGGTGTTCCTCTGCCACACCGCCATCGGCGCGGGCACGATGTTCGGCGGCTGGCGCATCGTGAAGACCATGGGGAACCGCCTCACGAAGCTGCAGCCGATCGGCGGCTTCTGCGCCGAGACGGGCGGCGGCGTCACCATCCTCGCGCTGTCGCACGCCGGCATCCCGGTGTCGACCACGCACACCATCACCGGGGCCATCGTCGGGGTGGGGTCGACGCGCGGCACGCGCGCCGTGAAGTGGGGCGTCGCGGGCCGCATCGTCTGGGCGTGGGTGCTCACCATCCCCATGGCGGCGCTCTTCGCCTGGCTCGCGTTCGTCATCACGCGCCTGCTCGTGTTCGGCGGAGCGCCCTGACGGAGCGCCGCCGCGACGGCGAACGCGCTCAGCGCGCCGTCGACGCGAGCATGCCGCAGGCGGCGTGCTCTTCCTTCCCCCCGGAGTAGCGCCGCACCACCGGCTGCCCCGGCAGCGCGCGCGCGAGCGCGTCGCGAAACACCCGCCACTCCTCGGCCGAGGGCGGCCGGAAGCGGCCCGTCGCGTCGTTCACGTCGATGGGGTTGAGCCGCACCGGGATCCCGGCGAGGAGCGTTCCCAGCGCCACCGCGTCCTCCTCGCCCGTGTTCACGCCGGCCATCATCACGTACTCGAGCGTCACGCGGCCGCGCTTCGCCGCGTGCTCGCGCACGGCGTCGACGAGCTCGTCGAGCGGGTGCCCGCGCTCGATGGGCATGAGCGCCGCGCGCTTCTCCGGCAGCGCCGCGTTGAGCGACACGCACAGCCGGAACTTGTGCCCCTCGGCGGTGTAGCGGCGCATCATCGGGACGACCCCCGCCGTCGAGATCGAGATGCGCCGCGCGTCGACGCGCCCGCCGGCCGGGTCGCACAGCACGTACGCTGCGTCGAGGACCGCGTCGTAGTTGTGGAACGGCTCGCCCTGCCCCATGAACACCGCCCCGGTGACGGGGCGCGCGCTGTCGGCGCGCACGTGGAGGAACTGCGCGACGATCTCCCACGCCGCGAGGCTCCGCGAGAGGCCGAGCCGGCCCGTCGCGCAGAACGCGCAGGCGAGCGCGCAGCCCACCTGCGACGAGAGGCAGAGCGTGTAATGCGTGTCGAAGAGCGGGATGCGCACCGACTCCACCGCGCCGCCGTCGGCGAGGCGGAAGAGGTACTTGCGGAAGCCGTCCTGCGCGTCGCGCGCCTCGTCGCAGCGGAGCCCGCCCGTCGCGCAGCGCGCCGCGGCGAGATCGAGCACCTCGCGGCGCACGTTGCGCGCGTCGCGCAGCGGGCGCCCCCGCCCCACCACGGCGCCGAGGATGCGCCGCGCGTCGGCGAGGTCGATGCCGAGCGCCCGGGCGAGCCCCCGGCTGTCCTGACCCGCGATGTGCAGCACGCGGCGGAACATACCGGAGGTCGCCCCGGCCCGCGACCGTCCGGTCAGGCTGGATCGTTCCGGGACGATCAGGGACACGCGCCGAGCGACGCGATCCAGCCGTCCACCAGCGAGACGCCAGCGGCGTCCACCTCGCGCGTCCCGACCGGCGGCATGTGCCCGGTCCCGAGCTGGTGCATGCGCGCGGACAGCATCGATCGCGCCGGAGCACCGGGGGCGAGGATCCTCGCGCCGCCGATCCCCAGATCCCCGTGGTCCGGCGCGACGTCGCACACGCGCATGTCGCGGAGCGGCGTCGTGTAGCGGAGATCGGCGGGGCCGCCTCCCGGGCCGCTCGGGCGGTGGCAGTTCGAGCAGTTCGCGTGCAGGTACGCGCGCGCCCGCGCCTCGAGCCCGTCCGGTCCCCCGGGTGCCGCGAGGTGGGCCGCGCCCGGGCTCGCCGGCGCGAGCTGCGCATCGAGGACCCCGAGCGCGTCGAGCGTCGTGAGCTGGTTCGCGCCGCCGGCCGCCGGCGCGCGGTCGAGCTGCGCGGTCTCGAGCCCGAGGCTCCGCCCCGCCGCGCCGGTGTGGCACTCCATGCACTCGGCGCGGCTCGGGAACGACCAGGTCTGGCCGGCGACCGCCTTCGTCCGTCCGGCGGAGAGCAGCGCCGCGTCGTCCTGCGCGTCGTTCCACTCGTAGGAGTACCCGGCCCAGGTGCCGCCCGGATGCCGCATGAGGAGCCGCGTCTCGACGCGCCGCCCGCCGAGGAGGAACGTCTTCACCAGCACCGATCCCTCGGGGAAGTCCCAGTCGCCATCGGCGCCGACGTGGATGCGCGTTCCGTCGGGGATCGCGAAGTACCGCTCCTTGTCCGCGCCGTCCGCCCAGAGCGCCGCGTTGACGTCGTAGGGGATGAGCGCCTCGACGGGGCGGGTGGGGTTCGCGGGGTCGAAGCAGCCGGTCGCGCGGAGCGTCTGCGGGAACGCCGCGGTCGAGGCCGGAGGCGCGGCGGGGGCGAGCCGGCGCAGCGTCCCCGTCCCCATGTCGACCGCGAGGACCTCGCCGTCGGTCAGCTCCCCGAACGCGACGAGGTTCTGGCCGGTGTTCGCGAGGAGCTCGGCGACGGGCGCGCCGGTCGCGGCGTCGCTGGTGAGCGCCCAGAGCTTGCCCGAGACGAAGTCGGCGAAGAGGTACCTGCCCGCGAGCGCCGGGAGGTCGCTCCCGCGGTAGACGACGCCCCCCGTGATCGCGACGCCTTCGGCGTGCGGGTACTCGACGACCGGCGGGATGAGGCCGGCCGCGCTGCAGGCGGGGTCGAACAGGCAGTGATTCCCCTCGCGGATGGGCCACCCGTAGTTCCC